>CAJOKY010000118.1 GCA_905235425.1 uncultured Selenomonadaceae bacterium | reverse complement strand
ATACCGACACTTCGTCCGCGTCAAGAAATTTTTGTACGGCAAATAAAATTATAAAAATTCCCGCGCAGGTTAAAGCGGTTTTCAACGCGAATTTTTTTAGCAAGTAACGAAAATATTTTCTGTCGATATCGGCGAGAATTTCATCAACAGATTGGTAACGGTCGGCGGGATTTAACTCAGTACACTTCGCCAAAATCTTTTTCAAGTAGCCGTCGTAGTTTTCGCCCAAAATTTCTTGTATCGTAATGCCGAGCGAATAAATATCACTGCGCGAATCAGTTTGACCGAAACCGTACTGTTCAGGCGGCGCATAACCGCGCGTACCCAAAAAATCCGTGTCGTTTTCGCGATTTTCCTTTACAATGCGTGCAATGTTGAAGTCAATCAGTTTCACCAAGCCGCTATTCGTAACCATGATATTGGAAGGCTTAATATCACGGTGAATAATTTTCTGCGCGTGCAAAATTTTCAGTGCGTTGCAGACCTGCTTTAAAACTTTTGCGGAATTTTTTTCATCAAGCCCGTTGTTATGAATCAAAATATCATCAAGCGTCCTGCCTTGAATAAATTCTTCCACTATAAAAAATTTACCGTCAGATTCTACAGCGTGATAAATTTCCGGCAGGTACGGCGACTGCAAATTTTTTAAGCGGCTGTAAATTTCGGCAGTCTTTAAATCCCGCTCCTTCATAATGTAAAATTGCTTGCCCAGTTTGTCATAGACAAGAGAAATTTTACCGTTTTTGCCGTCCTTCAAAACGTCGACCGTATCGTACAAAAATTGCAGAGGGTTCATTTCTAAAATTACCTTTCAAATTTTTATGATATAATTTTAAATCTCAATAGGGAGTGTGTTACAATGTCAGAAAAAAATACAGAAGAGCTTGTCGAGGAATTGAAAATTTCGCCGAAAATTGAACACTTCATAAAGAAAAATCAAGACGAATTTAAAGATCCGCTTTATCAATATATTAACAAACTTTTGGAAGAGCGCGGTTTGACTAAAAGTGACCTTGTCGAAAAAATTAATTCCGACGACAAACATATTTATCATATTCTTTCCGGCGCGAGAAATCCTTCACGCAAAAAACTTTTGTCGATAGCCCGCGCATTGGAATTGAATTTAGATGAAACTAACTACTTGCTAAGGTACGGCGGATTCGGCATTTTGTACGTGCGCGATATTTGGGACGCAGTTTTAATTCGCGCCATTGAAAAAAATTTAAACATATTGGAGACGAATCATATTTTGGAGCAGTTAAATCTGCCGTTGCTTAATGCCAATCCCAAAGACTCCGCCGGCAATGACTGAACAGGTAATTAAAATGCAAAGATATTTGGACAAACTTTTCAAATCCGTTAAGCAGGATGGCGCATTTTTTTTCATATCAGCAATTTTGAATATGCCGATAATGTTTCAAGCCTTCGTAGGCAACAAAACGCTTTTACCGAGCCTTGACAAAATATTTCTGCACGTGAAATATTTTTGGTGCGGCGCATTTTTAATATTGCTGATGACGCTTGCAATGCATTTTTTTATGGCGAAGAAAAAGCCGCTGAAAAAACTTCTGCAACGGGTTTTAACGGCGGTATTTGCGACACTGTTCGTGGCGGAAAGTTTTTATATGCTGAAATTTAATCAGCCCTTCGACGCAAGCGCCTTTGAAATTTTTCTTGAAAATTTATTTGCGCCGGAAGTTTTAATCGGCGTCGCGGTATTCGTGATACTGCTTTTAATCGGCATTGAAGATATGCAAAAAACTTTTAAGTCAATGTCGGCAAAAAAAATTAAGCGCCTGACATACGCACTGATTGTAATTTCGGTTTTCGCCATATTTTTTTGGATTGAAATTTTACTCGGCAGTTAAAAAATTTTTTTAATGCAGTCTTAATAATTTTTTAATCTGCGCGTATAATAGGCAGAAACACAAATTGAAAGGATGATTAAAATGACAATCGAACAAGAATTAGGCGGAATTGACTTTTCACATTTAAGCAAAGTGAGAGAAAGCTTGTTGGCAAGAATTACTAATCGCCGTGCAATGGATCGTATGCAAAATGATTTTATGCGCAACAACGAAATTATGAGCGACGAAGAGCTTGACGAAGTCGCGGCGGCAGGTAACCCCCATGTTAAAAAATCGCAGGTACAACTCAAGAAAATTAAATGAGGGTTTAAACAGATAAAAATAATTTATAATAAGTTATAAAACAATTAAAAAATATAAGGAGGTGAACACCGTTACTGATTTTATGTTGCTAAAAAGCTTTAATAATGCTAAAATTTCAATGGTTCTTTGGAAACAGGAATGGGACATTAAAGTTTTTAGCTTTTTATAAGTTCTCAGTAACGGTGTTTTTTATCTTACTACCCATGTTAAAAAATTTGACAAACCGCAGGTACAACCGCCTAAAATTCAATAATTTACCTTAATTAACGTCGATTGAGTGAAAAGCTCGGTTGGCGTTTTTTTATTTGCCAATTATCAGACAAAATTTGCACTTATGTGAATGCGGAAAATTTTAATCCAAACAAAAATTTTTCTTGATTTTACAGAATAATTGCGCTAATATTC
The DNA here is from genome assembly GCA_905235425.1 of uncultured Selenomonadaceae bacterium. Taxonomy (GTDB): domain Bacteria; phylum Bacillota; class Negativicutes; order Selenomonadales; family Selenomonadaceae; genus Quinella. The sequence goes on along the minus strand of CAJOKY010000118.1, from coordinate 4,532 downwards.
TCAACGATAGTTTCGGATTGTTTAACTTTGTGTTTTTAGAAGGAGTGAATTTCATGAGCGATGCTAAAAAGACGGCAGAGCTGGATTTGCAGGCTATCATAAAGAAAGCCGAATCGCAAACAGATTTTCCGCAAGTTTCGTTGGACGAATTTACACCGCCCACCTACGAAGAATGGAAACAGGCGTGTATCGAACTTTTGAAAGGTGCGCCCTTTGAAAAGAAGATGTACACCAAGACGTACGAAGGCATTACCTTTGAGCCCATGTACTTCCGCGCGACGACAGAAGAAATTTTGCCGAAAAATTCTTATCCCGGCATGGGAGATTTTCTGCGCGGCGCAACGGTAAACGGCTATGTCAACAATACATGGGGAATTGCCCAGCCTTGCGATGAAACAATGCCGGCTGAAAATAACGAACTTCTTAAGCATGAAATTGAAAAAGGTTCAAGCATTTACAACGTTAAACTTGACTCGGCAACACGTGACGCACTCGACGCACGTCAAGCTGAAAAAGTCGGCGATAACGGCGTAAGCTTAACAACTTTGGGCGACGTTGAAGCCTTGCTTAAGGGATTGAAACTTGACCAATATCCGCTGTACATCTACGCGGGTGAAAGTGCCGCTCCGCTTATGGCTTTAATCATTGCGGCGCTTAAGAAAAACGGCGGCGACGTTTCAAAACTGCGCGGCGTTATCGGTGCAGATCCAATCGGCGCGTTGACGCTTAAAGGCAAGTTGGATCAATCGCTTGACAAGATTTTTGATGAACAGGCGGCAGTTGCCAAATTCGCAGTTAAAAATTGTCCCGAAGTTAAAACCTTCATGGTACGCAGTGACGTTTACTCAAACGGCGGCGCGAACGATATTCAAGAGCTTGCCTACACTTTGTCGACGGCGGTAACCTACCTCCGCGCAATGCTTGACAGAGGATTGACTATTGACGAGGCGGCTGAACAAATTATGTTCGGCGTATCAATAGGCGCAAACTTCTTTATGCAAATTTCTAAACTTCGCGCTATTCGTCCTATTTGGGCGCAGATTATTAAAGCGTTCGGCGGCAGTGAAGAAGTTCAGCACATTCACCTGCATGCACGTCCCGCCAAATTCTTCATGACGGTTTACGATCCCTATGTAAACTTACTGCGCGGCGCGTCCCAACTCTTCAGCGCCATTGCCGGTGGCGTTGAGTCTTACGAAAACTCGGCATTTGATGAACCGATTAGAAAAGGCGACGAATTCAGCAGACGCATTGCACGTAACATGCAGATTATTCTGCGCGAAGAATTTGGGCTTGTACAGCCGATTGATCCTGCAGGCGGCAGTTGGGCTGTTGAAACTTTGACTAAGCAGATTAAAGAAAAAGTTTGGGCGGAATTTCAAGCTGTCGAAGGCAAAGGCGGTATCGTTGCCGCGCTTAAGGAAGGTTATCCGCAGGCGCAAATTCAAACCGTAATTGTCGCAAGATTGAAAGCAGTCATGGGACGCCGTGACAGAATCGTCGGTACGAATATGTATCCGAATATGCTTGAGGAACGTCTCGACCCCCGCGCAGAAGATTTTGACGAAAATAAAAAAGTTCGCACTGCGGCGATTGAAGAATATCTCAAGGGCGTTGACGCGGCGGACGCATTGAAAAAGGTTGACACGAATAATTTTGAAACGGTTATCGACGCGGCGGCTAAAGGTGCAACGATATCAGACCTGCGCGGCGCTCTCGGTACCGGTGCATCTGACGAAGTTAAAACCATTGTACCGCACCGTCTCGCTGAAAAATTTGAAAAACTGCGCGAAGCTACGGAAAAATTCAAGGCGGAGAAAAACGACAACGTTAAAATCTTCCTTGCCAATATGGGACCCATTCCGCAACATAAAGCCCGCGCAGATTTCACCACAAGCTTTTTGCAAGTCGGCGCGTTTGAAGTTTTGGGCAATAACGGCTTTGAAACGGTTGACGACGCGGCTAAGGCGGCAGGAGAATCCGGCGCTGATGCAGTTGTAATTTGCTCCACCGATGCAACGTACCCTGAAATTGTTCCCGCGCTTGCACCCAAACTTCATGAAGTCCTGCCCAATGCGACGGTTTATCTTGCAGGTACCGCGCCGGAAGAATTGGTAGAAACGTACAAAAACGCCGGCATTGACGACTACATTAACATTCGCTCGAATTGCTATCAGACCTTGACGGCAATGCAGAAGAAGAAAGGAGTAATAGCGTAATGGCAAATTACAAAAATCCTGACTTTACGCAGATAAATCTCGGCGACGCGCCGCAGGTTGACGAAGCGACTTGGAAAAAAGAATTTGAAAAGAAGGCGGCGGCAGATTACGACAGCTTTATTGAACGCACAATGGAGCATGTACCCGTTAAGCCGCTTTACAGTCACGACGAATACGCGCATATGAATCACCTTGACTTTGCAAGCGGCATTCCTCCCTGTCTGCGTGGACCGTACTCAACAATGTACGTTTTCCGTCCTTGGACTGTTCGCCAGTACGCGGGCTTTTCCACCGCTGAAGAGTCAAACGCCTTCTATCGCCGTAACCTTGCCGCAGGACAAAAGGGCTTGTCAATAGCATTCGACCTTCCCACACATCGCGGCTACGACGCCGATAACCCCCGCGTTTTCGGTGACGTTGGTAAAGCCGGTGTTTCCGTTTGCTCCATGCTTGATATGAACATTCTTTTCAGCGGCATTCCGCTTGATCAAATGTCTGTATCAATGACAATGAACGGCGCCGTTTTGCCGATTCTCGCATTCTTCATTCAGAGCGGCATTGAACAGGGCGTAGATAAATCCATTCTCAACGGCACGATCCAAAACGATATTCTCAAAGAATTTATGGTGCGCAACACGTACATTTATCCGCCGGATATGTCAATGAGAATCATCGGCGATATCTTTGAGTACACCACAAAATATATGCCGAAGTTCAACTCCATTTCAATCAGCGGTTACCATATGCAAGAGGCGGGCGCTCCTGCCGATATCGAACTCGGTTACACGTTGGCTGACGGTCTTGAATATATTCGTACCGGTATCAACGCGGGATTGAAGGTTGACGCCTTTGCAAAACGCTTGAGTTTCTTCTGGGCTATCGGCAAAAACTACTTTATGGAAGTTGCGAAAATGCGTGCGGCTCGCGTACTTTGGGCGAAGATTGTCAAGCAAATGGGCGGCACTCAACCTAAATCAATGGCTCTTCGTACGCACTGCCAAACTTCCGGCTGGTCGCTTACCGCGCAGGATCCCTTCAACAACGTTGCACGTACGCTTATGGAGGCAATGGGCGCGGCTCTCGGTCATACGCAGTCACTTCATACCAACGCGCTTGATGAGGCTATCGCACTGCCTACAGACTTCAGCGCACGCATTGCACGTAACACGCAGCTTTACATTCAAGATGAAACGTCGGTATGTAAGATTATCGATCCTTGGGGCGGTTCCTACTACGTCGAGGCGCTTACAAATGAAATTATTCGTCGCGCTTGGGCTCATATTCAAGAAATTGAACAGCTCGGCGGCATGGCTAAGGCTATTCCTACCGGTCTGCCGAAAATGCGCATTGAAGAGGCGTCCGCACGTCGTCAAGCGCGTATTGACTCCAACAATGAAACGATTGTCGGCTTGAATAAATATCGCCTTGATCATGAAGATCCGTTGGAAATTTTGGCTATCGACAATACCGCAGTTCGCAACGCGCAGGTTGAACGTCTTAACAAACTCCGCGCTGAAAGAAACGAAGATGACGTACGCGCCGCGCTTGAGGCTATCACTAAAGCGGCAGAATCACGCGAAAACGGCAACTTGCTTGAATGCACCGTCGAGGCGGCTAGAGTTCGCGCGTCACTCGGTGAAATTTCCGATGCCGTTGAAAAAGTTTCCGGTCGTTATCAAGCCACAATTCATACAATTACCGGCGTTTATTCCAGTGAATTTAAAGATTCTACTTCGCTTGATAAAGCCCGTGCAATGGCTGATGAATTTGAAAAAATTTCCGGTCAACGTCCGCGCATTTATGTTGCGAAGATTGGTCAAGACGGTCACGATCGCGGCGCTAAGGTTATCGCGTCAAGCTTTGCAGATATGGGTTGGACTGTTGACGTTGGTCCTCTCTTCCAAACGCCTGCAGAGGCCGCGCAGGATGCCGTAGATAACGATGTTCATATGGTAGGGTTCAGTTCATTGGCGGCAGGACATAATACCTTGTTGCCGGAACTTGTCGAAGAATTGAAAAAGCGCGGTCGCGAAGACATCATGGTTGCCATTGGCGGCGTTATCCCCGTTCAAGATTATGATCACCTTTACAAGAGCGGCGCGGTTGCAATTTTCGCACCCGGTACAAACATTCCCGAAGCCAGCATTAAACTTTTGACATTGCTCATTGAACAGCAGAAAGAAACCGATGCAGGCTGATTTATCGGCGTGAAAAATTAATCGCGTGAAAATTAACGACGTAAAATAAATTTAAAGCTTGATTAATCCCGCAGAAAATACATTAATCGCATAAAAAATTAACCGTCAAACCAAT
>CAJOKY010000117.1 GCA_905235425.1 uncultured Selenomonadaceae bacterium | reverse complement strand
ATACTGCGGCAATGAACAATGGCGTTGTGACCTACTGTAACGTAATTTCCAATTTCCGTCGGTGAATCGCCCATAACGTGAATTGTCGCGTTGTCTTGAATATTTGTAAAAGCGCCTATTGTCACGGGTTGAAAATCGCCGCGTACCATTGCGCCGAACCAAATACTTGAGCCGGTACCTATTTTAACGTCACCGATAATTGCCGCGTTAGGTGCAACAAAAACATTCCCCGCAATTTTCGGCGATCGCCCTTTGTAAGGCATTATAACAGCGTCCAAAACTTAATCCTCCTCCTTAGTACATACTTCATACGATTATAAATTTATTATAGCAGAGCTTGAAAGAAAAATCACCAGTAAAATTACATTTGGCGAATAAAATTTCTGAATACAACACATAAAAAATACCTTGCTTTTTTTGTGAAACTAAAATAAAATACTTAAGGATTTTTCTAATAACAATGGGGAGTTATGGAATGAATCTGCTCGTAGATTTTTTATTTATGGCAAGGAGGTTTTCCCATGAGCGACTCAGGCGGCTCGGCATTTGCCGTTGCCCAACAAATCGGTAAGTCATTGTTCCTGCCGATCGCGGTATTGCCTTTTGCGGGCGTACTTTTGGGTATAGGCGCATCATTTTCAAACCCTACCACCATCGCGGCATATGGACTTCAAGGCATACTGCACGAAGGTAGCGGACTTTACAGCTTCATGCTGATTCTTTCAAATGTCGGCTCGGCGATTTTCGGCAACTTGGCGCTGATTTTCGCGCTGGCTGTAGCACTTGGTATGGCGAAAAAAGAAAAAGGTATCGCCGTTCTCGGTGCAGCAATTTTTTATCTCGTCATGTTGACGACAATTAACGTATTCTTAACTCTTGACGGTACACTTATAGGCGGTGCCGTCAACCCTGAAGCGAATGTTCGTGACGGTGCTATTGCAACTGTTCTCGGTATAACTACTTTGCAAATGGGTGTTTTCGCAGGTATCGTAACAGGTCTTGCGGCGGCGGAAATTTGTAACCGTTTCTACAAAACCCAACTTCCTCCCGCCTTTGCATTTTTCGGCGGAACTCGTTTTATTCCGATTGCAAGCATGATTTTCGGTATTGCAACCGGTTTCATCATGTACTTGGTATGGCCCGTAATTCAGTCAGGCATTTTTAAACTCGGCGATATTGTTAAAGCATCCGGCTATTTTGGTACATTCTTCTTTGGTTGCTGTGAACGTGCATTAATTCCTTTCGGTCTTCACCACATTTTCTACTTGCCCTTCTGGCAAACAGGTCTCGGCGGCACAATGGTTATCGACGGCAACACTGTTATGGGTGCGCAGAATATTTTCTTTGCACAGCTTGCATCACCTAACACCGAACATTTTTCAGTTGAAGCTTGCCGTTTCTTAACCGGTAAATTCCCCTTCATGATGGCTGGTCTTCCCGCTGCGGCATTTGCAATGTACACTTGCGCACGTCCTGAAAAGAAACATGCGGCAGGTTCACTGCTCTTCTCCGTCGGTTTAACTTCATTCTTGACAGGTATCACCGAGCCTATCGAATTTACATTCCTCTTCCTCGCAAAAGAACTTTTCGGTATTCACGTCATTTATGCAGGTCTTGCATTTGCAACTTGCCATATTTTAGGCATAGCGATTGGTACAACATTCTCCGACGGTCTTATTGACTTTATCCTTTACGGCGTCTTGCCCGGTCAAGCAAAATCCAACTGGATGATGATATTGCCGGTATTTGCTGCTTATGCGGTACTCTACTTCGTAACGTTTAAATTCTTCATTATGAAATGGGATCTCAAGACTCCCGGTCGTGAAGCTGATGACGAAGAAGTTAAGATGATGTCCAAAGCAGATTATCAAAAAGCTACGGGCGTCGGCGTTGCAGGTGGCGGCGGTGCAAACGTACCGGCTGATTTCGATATGAAGTCTGCAACTATTCTTAAAGGTGTTGGCGGCGTTGACAACGTAACTGAAATTGACTGCTGCGCGACACGTTTACGCTTGACATTGGTTGACGGTTCAAAAGTTGACGAAGGTATTTTGAAAGGTACCGGCGCCGGCGGCGTTGTTATCAAGGGCAATGCTATTCAAGTTATCTACGGACCGAGCGTCACGATTGTTAAAGCTAACTTTGAAGAATTTGTCGAAGGCATTCGCGAAGGCAAGATTAGTCGCGCTATGGTTGAACAAGCTACCGGTGGTAGCGCTCCTGCTGCGGCGGCTGAACCCGAAAAACCCAAGATGCCTGATGAAACTTTCGGTGCACATCTTACCGGTCATATGATGCTTATGAACGAAGTTCCAGACGACGGATTCTCTTCACGCGCTATGGGTGACGGCGTTGCTGTCGATCCTGCAGAAGGAAAACTCATTGCTCCTTGTGACGGCAAAATTACGCTTATCTTCCCGACTAAACACGCTATCGGCATGGTTACGCCGGGCGGTGCGGAACTCTTAATGCACATTGGTATTGATACGGTTAAACTCAACGGCGAAAACTTTGAAGTCCATGTCACGGACGGTCAAGATGTCAAGCGCGGCGATCTTCTCGTTACATTCGACATTGACGCTATCAAGAAAGCCGGCTATCCCGTTGTCACGCCGCTTATCGTTACAAACTCTTCCTCTTACCGCGCAGTTCGTCCGCTCAAAACCGGTGACGTTAAAGCCGGACAGGATGATCTCGTTGAAGTTTTAGGATAATTGGAATTAAGAATTTAGAATTTAGAATTGTTTAGAAATTTATAATTCTTAATCACTAATTCTTAATTCATTCGAGCATTACTACCATAAAACCCCGAACAGACAGTCAGTCGCCAATTTCCGCGATTGGCTGTTTGTTTTTTTATGTAAAATTTGTTCATGGTTTTTAATTTAATTTTAACAATTTGCAGATTATTTAGAATGTCAGCCGATGCCGGAAATACACAGGCATGTATGGAAATTGGGCGCCTATTATATGACGGCATAGGTACGAACAAAAATAACGAAACATTTCAAATGTTTTATAGCCGTGACGCTGAACAGGGAGATCCTTCCGCCAAGAGAGTTGTTGGCACCGAGTTTAAATAAACAGGACTCCATAATCGAGCAATGGTGAAAATGGCGGAACGTTTTGTAAAGCAAAATGACTTTGAAAATGTGCTGATTTATCTTCATGAAACGGCGACTTTGAATCAAAGTCAATTATAGGCGACATTTTGAACATAAAATTTCCTGCAATCTTTCAAGTAATGTTTCACTATGCTATAATATTTTGGAAACTTTGAAAAAAATTTTTCAGATTGGAAAGGAAATTTTTATGCGAAAAATACGTAAACCCAAGCCGAAACCGCAGATTGAAGTTGTAAAAGAAGAGCCGATATTTTCACTAAGCAATTTTAAAAATTATCCGCGCATTATCGGCATGTTCATGTTGCTTTTATTTATCCCGCCGCTCGGTTGGCTTTTCGCCTACAAATATTCTCCCTACGACAAAAAAACTACTCTAACCATGTCCGTACTTTGCACGGCTTTTTTTGTATACGCCGTAATTATTTCGCCGGAACATTCGTTTATCGATGTCGGCAAATTAAAACGTGAAGATTTTGCCGCACGATACAATGAACAGGCTGATAAACTTGCGCCGAATTTAAATATTAAAATTGACGAAAACAAATTAGTTGTAGGCAGAGTGGATTTCATCTACAGCGTCACGGACACAATTAATCTGCGCGGAAAAATTGATGACGATACGCTTTTTGTAAAAGAAGTCAGCATAGTTGCCGATCCGAAAAATACCGACGAATCTTTTCAAATGCTAAATGCCTGCGGCTTAGTTGTTGCCGTGTTAAATCCTGAGCTGAATCAAGAAAAGCGCGGCGACGTTTTTCGTGAACTTGAAATGTTGGAAAAAGCCGCTGACGAAGATTTAAATACTTCTGCTGTTAGAGGGAAAGTTACATATACGCTTAGAAAAAATGACGGCGAATTATTTTTTAATGCACGTATTAATGACGATTTTTGACGCGTTAAGCATTGTAAATGATTCGACACATAAAATTTTTTAGGTTAAAATATATAAGCTGATACAACTTACTAAATTTATGTGCGAGGTGATTTCATTGAATAACGACCTTAAACTCAACGAAGACAACGTAAGAAATTTATTGGTATATTTCGGCGTTGATGAAGCAATAGCGGAAGAATTTTTAGCAAACTTTTTTTTATACAAAATGTTTAATGATGAGTTCGGTGTACATATGCATTTTTTATACGTTGAAGAATCGAACATTAATTGGGATTTGGCTATTTACGTGGAATATTTTTTAAATAGGAGATATCATGGGAATAAGCCTATCTACTATGACTATTTTTCTACTCCGGCGAACGAAATAAGAACTCGTAAAAAACAGCGCAAAAATAAAAGAAAGAGGTGGAGCGCACGCTGGATTAAAAATTATCCCGTGACACAAATTGAACAGCCCAACGCCCCTATGGAAATTTTAGCCAAAACCGCGTTGCCGACGTATTTCTTAAACGAGCCCCGAATTTATTCTGAAGACTATGAACCACCGGAGCAAAAAACTTCTGCGCCTACGTTGGAAATAAGCAACGTGACACTTACACATACAGACCAAAATATTTTGACGCCGGTTAAGCCCATAAAAAAAACTGTCGCGCCCAAAAAAACTTTCAACGGCAAAAACATATTCGTTGAAAAAATTGAAGGCTATATCACGACAATTTACGAAGTGCGCCTTATTGAAAGAGGAGCGTCACGAACGGTGATAATTTCCGGCGAAATTGGCACGGACGAAATAAACGGCGTTAAACTGCGCGAATTTAAAAACGGTTTCTGCGCGGTAACTTTCGCACTTGTTGACGATACCGACGGAATAACCTGCAAAAAATTTTTCAAAAGTAAAAGTGGCGCTGAAGATTTTGTATCTCGCCTTAAAGACGTAAATGATCTGACTGTTGAAGGCATCGCGCAATATGATGAATATATTAAAGAAAATATGGTATCCATTGAATCCGTTGCATTATCTGCCGCAACAGCACCGCGCCAAGACAATGCCGAAGTTAAGCGCGTCGAACTTCACGTACACACTACGCTTAGCGCAATGGACGCTATTATTTCACCTGAAAAATTAGTCAACACCGCCGCCGAGTGGAATTGGTCTGCCGTTGCTATAACAGATCACGGCGTTGTACAGGCTTTTCCCTTTGCCGCAGATGCCGCCGAAAAGCTTGCGAAAAAGGGCAAGCATATAAAAATTATCTACGGTATGGAAGGGTACCTTTCAGTTGATAACAATATAAAATCTTCCTACTACCACATAATACTTTTGGCGAAAAATAAAATCGGTCTTGACAATTTGTATCGCATTGTATCCATAAGTCAGTTGAAATATTTTTATCACAAGCCGCGCATTCCAAAAGATATTTTGGCAAAATTTCGCGAAGGTCTGATAATCGGTTCAGCCTGCGCGCAGGGCGAATTAATCAGCGCGATTGTTGACGGTAAAAGCGACGCGGAACTTGATGAAATTGCCGCCTTCTATGATTATCTTGAAATTCAGCCGATTCATAATAATGACTACCTGAAAAGGTCTGAACGTTTTCCGCAAATTAATACAGACGAAGATTTAATCGACATTAACAAACGTGTTGCCGCCATTGCCGAAAAAATGGGTAAGCCGATTGTTGCAACTTGTGACGCGCATTTTTTAAACCCTGAAGACAGCATTTATCGCGCCATAATGATGAGCGGTAAGGGATTTCATCATGCAAACGAACAGCCGCCGATTTTCTTACGTACCACTGATGAAATGTTGCAAGAGTTCTCCTACCTTGACGAAGAGACAGCGTATAAGGCGGTAATTGAAAATCCAAATATGATTGCCGATTCGATTGAAGAGTTAAAGCCGATACCGGACGGACTCTATTCACCGCAAATGCCCGGCGCCGATGACGAAATTTCAACTATGGCTGAAAATAAAGCTAAAGAATTGTACGGCGATCCTTTGCCTCAAATTGTAAAGGATCGATTGAATCAAGAGCTTACGCCAATAACTAAGCACGGCTTTTCAGTGCTGTACCTTATCGCACAGAAGTTGGTTAAAAAATCCAATGACGACGGCTACTTGGTAGGTTCACGCGGCTCGGTAGGTTCTTCATTCGTTGCGGCTATGACGGGTATCACGGAAGTAAATCCCTTGCCGCCGCATTATCGTTGTCCCAAATGTCAGTACAGCGAATTTTTCACGCATGGTGAGGCAGGTTGCGGCTACGACTTGGAAGATAAAATTTGCCCCGTATGCGGTCACCCTTTGACTAAGGACGGTCACGACATACCTTTTGCCGTATTTCTCGGTTTTGACGGTGACAAAGTGCCTGATATCGATTTGAACTTTTCCGGCGAATATCAAGCCTCTGCGCATAAGTACACGGAAATTTTATTCGGACGCCATAACGTTTACCGCGCAGGTACAATTTCAACCGTTGCAGAAAAAACCGCCTTCGGCTTCGCGAAAAAATATTTTGATGAACTTGACACTACAGAAAATAGAAAACTTCCCCGAGCCGGTTCATTTATTGTAAACAAGGCGAATAAATTTACAGGCGTCAAGCGTACAACCGGACAACACCCCGCCGGTATTATGGTTGTGCCTCGCGATATGGATATACATTATTTTACGCCGATTCAGCACCCTGCCGAAGATAAATCCTCCACCACAATTACAACGCACTTTGATTATCACTCAATAAGTTCGCGCCTTGTCAAGCTTGATATTCTTGGACACGACGATCCAACAGTTATAAAAATGCTGGAAAATATCACGCACATAAATCCGCTTACCATTCCGCTTGACGATAAACCGACGCTTAGTCTTTTCTCCTCGACAAAGGCAATAGGTTTACAACCTGCTCAACTCGGTACAAAGTCCGGCACTTTCGGTATACCTGAATTTCGTACAAGTTTCACGCGGCAGATGATTGACGACACTAAGCCGCAATGTTTCAGCGACCTTGTACGCATTTCCGGCTTTTCGCACGGCACGGACGTATGGCTGGGCAATGCGCAGGACCTTATTAAAGAGGGGACTTGTAAATTGCAAAATGCCATTTCTGCGCGT
>CAJOKY010000116.1 GCA_905235425.1 uncultured Selenomonadaceae bacterium | reverse complement strand
ATGGAAATTGAGTTGCACAAAATACCGATTCGTGACGTAGCGAAAGGTTACATAGACAACGCGGAAAACGGATGTATAGGCTACGACGGCAAGTTGAACATACGTCCGGCATTTCAGCGTGAATTTATTTACAGCGGCAAGCAACGTGACAAAGTAATAGAGACGGTAAAGAAAAATTTTCCGTTGAACAGCATTTATTGGGTGAAAAGTGCGGACGGGAATTTTGAGATGCTCGACGGACAACAGCGCACGATATCAATTTGCCAATATGTTAATGACGAATTTACATTGGGAGACAATTTGAGTTTTTCAAATTTGACGGATGTTGAACAAGAAAATATTTTAAATTATGAACTGATGATTTATATTTGTACCGGCAATGATTTAGAAAAGCTGGAATGGTTTGAGACGATAAACATAGTTGGCGGAAAATTGACGGAACAGGAAATGCGTAACGCGATTCTTTGCTGTGAATGGCTTACCGACGCTAAAAAATATTTCAGCAAGAGTAATTGTTCGGCGTACAGGAAGTACGGCAGGTATTTGAAAGGCTCGGCTATACGGCAAGAATATTTGGAAACGGCGCTGAAATGGATAATAGATCGCGACAGCTTTAAAAATGTGAGGGACTACATGAACGCGCAGAAAAAGGATAAAGTTAAAACCTGCGCGGAACTTTGGAAATATTTTGAGGACGTATTTAAATGGGTGAATAAAACTTTTCCGAAATTTCGCGGCAAGTTAATGAAAGGGCAAGCGTGGGGAATTTTTTATAATCGCTACGGAAAAAATTTTTACGATGCGGCAGAGCTGGAAAAAGAAATTGAGCGTCTGTTAAAAGATTTTGACGTAACGAATCAGCGCGGCATATATGAATATTTGTTGGACGGCAAGGAAAATGAAAAACTTTTAAACATACGTCAATTTGATGAGCGAATGAAAGCTACGGTGTACGAAAGGCAACAGGGAATTTGTCCGCGTTGCAAAAAACATTTTGAACTTAAGGAAATGCACGCGGATCATATCGTTGCTTGGAGTAAGGGCGGCAAAACTACTGCGGAAAATTGTCAATTACTCTGCGCGGCTTGTAACCGAGAAAAAAGCGCCGATTAATCTTTGTCGTCAAGCAAATTGCGAATTGCGGCAATTTCCGGCGCGGTAAAAAGTCCTGCCGGTGATTCGCGAATTGTAATTTCATGAATGCGTTTATTCATGGCGTTTAAATCGGTAACAGTCGCGGGATTGGCGGCTTGCATGGTAAGAGAAATGGTTTTAGCCTGCGCGTCTGCGTAGGTTTTTGTTTTTTTTATGACGCTTGCCAAAAGTTCGCCGCTCTCTTCGTCAAGCTCCTGCGGCACTTTAAGCGAATGAATATGTTTCTGTTCTTCGGTCGTCTCACGGTTAAGGTCAACCAGTTGCTCGTAAATAGAGTATTCATAAACCTCCGCATTTTTAAGAGTGTCGACAATGCCGTAATATCGCTGCCAATTCAAGTCAAGGCGGTTGATATCCTTCTGATAATTTGCGTACCAATCACCGAAAACTTTTTGCCGAATTTGCAACTCTTCAATCTGCGCACGCGTCATGACTGCCTTGCCGTAATGATTTTGTATCAATGCCGAAACTACAAAGACTGCAAAAATTGCGCCGCAAATATACGGGAAAACTTTTTTGTTCGGCAGAAAAAAGTACAACGCCAATAACGCGGCGACAGCGACAGTAAAGATTATATATAGCATGATTTTTCTCCTTTAGTGAGTAGTAAGTAGTGAGTAGTAAGTAGCTGTTCCCTGCTCCCTACTCCCTGTTCCCTAAAATTAATTTTATCATTATGTGAACACTTGCGAAAGACGGCGTAAAACTTTTATAATTGCATTGAAAAATATTTTCTGTTTCTTGACAGAGCCTAAACATTGTTATATATTAGCCTTTAACTAAATGAAAAAATCCTGAAAGTTTTTTTAAGGGAGTGATCCCCGTGAAAAAGTTGCTGATATTTTTGGCGATAATGGTCGCATTCATCGGCGGGTTTATAGCTTATCTGTACCAACGCGAAGAAGGCGGCGTACCGGTTTTAGTGTATCATCAAGTCAACGACATAGACCAAAATGAATTGACGTTGACGGTTGAGCAATTCGACGCGCAGATAAAATATCTTGTTGACGAAGGTTATACGATTATCACGCCTACTGAACTTTTGGACGCGTGGGAAGGCAAAGGCACCTTGCCGAAAAATCCAATGGTGATAACGTTTGACGACGGTCACCTTGAATTTTATAAAAATGTCTATCCAATTTTGCAAAAGTACAACGTCAAGGCGACGGTATTTGTAGCGACGGATTTTATAAGTTTGTATCCAAATTATATTACGTGGGATCAAGTGAAGGAAATGCAGAACAGCGGCTTGATAGATTTTGAAAGCCATACGCTGAATTATAAAATTTTGACGAAGATTAAATCCCGCGACAAAATTTGGGATCAGCTTTACAGCTCGAAACAGGCGCTTGAATGGTACTTGAAAAAGCCGGTGTCTTATGTGGTTTATCCCGGCGGTCAATATGATGCAGACGTTAGGGATTTGTCACAAGAGGCGGGATATCGTGCTGTCTTTACGGATGATTATGCGTTGACGCATTCATTGCCGCAACATTATTTATTGGCGCGTATTCCGGTTTACGGTTCAAATGATCATACATTTTTCCGCTTTAAACTTCGGTTGAAAGGAGCGCCGCTTTTTGCGCCTTTGCAAAGGTACAAAGAAAAATTAATTTCGGACGGCAACGGCGAAGTTGCCAGCTTAATTTGGATACCGTGATTTAGTAAGTAGTAAGTAGTAAATAGTAAGTAGTCACTACTCACTACCTCACTACTCACTACTTACTAATCACTACTCACTACTTACTAAACCGAAAGACTGATAAAAATGGATTTTTCAAAACTTACTACGGAGCAGAGAAATTCTGCGACGGCAAATATAGATAAATGTTCGACACTTGAAATGGTGCGGCTGATTAACGACGAAGACAAAAAAATTGCGGCGGCAGTAGAAAAGGTGTTGCCGAAAATTGCGGAGGCAGTCGATTTAATCACAAAAAAAATTCAAGGCGGCGGACGTTTAATTTACATAGGCGCGGGAACTTCAGGCAGGCTCGGTGTACTTGATGCTTCGGAGTGTCCGCCAACTTTCGGCGTAAAGCCGGAACTTGTTCAAGGCATTATTGCCGGCGGAAATATCGCTTTAACCTGCGCGGTGGAAGGCGCGGAAGACGATAAAGCGGCGGCGATTAAAGACCTTGACGAAAAAGATTTTTCGACGGCTGATGTCTTGGTAGGGATTGCCGCGTCGGGACGTACTCCCTACGTTTTAGGCGGCATTGAATACGCAAAAAAAATTTCTGCCGTGACTGTCGGAATATCTTGTGTTGAAAATTCCGCACTTGAAAAAATCGTCGACATTGCCATTACGCCGATAACCGGCGCGGAAGTTATCACCGGCTCAACTCGAATGAAAGCCGGTACCGCCACAAAAATGGTTTTGAATATGTTGACGACGGGCGCGATGATTCGTCTCGGTAAAGTCTACGGAAATTTGATGGTTGATGTCCTTGCGACTAATGATAAACTGCGCGACCGTGCAAAAAGAATTGTAATTGCGGCTACTAATTGTACAGAAGATCAAGCTATAGCCGCACTGAATAAATGTAACGGTCACGCCAAAAGTGCCATATTGGAAATTATGAAGTAGTTCCAAAAAGAAAGGAGCAAGCTTAAATGCAGAAAGGAATATCGATTTACGCGGGACTCGGTTATACTGTTCAAGAAAATATTGAACTGATTAAGTTTGCCTCTTCGCTCGGCATGACATATCTGTTTACCTCCGCGCAGATACCCGAAGCCGCAGAATCAGATCATTTTTGGGACGATCTCTTAACTATTCTCACTACGGCGGCAGATAAAGATAATTTTAATTATGAAATTATTTTAGATGTTTCTTCCGAAGATTCGCCGATTTTTGATTTAGAAGTTGTAACGCCGCGACTTGATGACGGATTCGCCGCACCTAGAATTGCGCAGTTAAGTCAAACGCGAAAAATTCAGCTCAACGCTTCCACCGTCACTGAAGATTTATTGACGGAGCTGAAAAATCTTGACGCAAATTTTGATAACATGACAGCCCTACACAACTTTTATCCTCGCCCCTATACGGGACTGGACTCATACTTTTTTATTCATCAAAATAAAATTTTGCATAACTTCGGAATTGCCGCAGGTGCTTTTATTCCTACGCTTGACGGCAAAAGGCGTCCTCCTCTCGGTGAAGGGCTTACGACATTGGAGGACTGCAGGAATTTTTCTGCCGATTTGTCTGCTCGATATTTGGCGGCACTCGGCACGGATTTTATCATTATCGGCGACGGTATGCCCACTTTCGGCGAATGTGAGGCTGTTTCAAAGGTTGAAGGCGATGAAGTCATTTTAACTGCGAAGATGTTGACAGACGACGAAATTACCAAAGAAATTTTAAGCAAGACTTTTACGCGGCGTCCTGACGTTGCTAAGTCTGTTATTCGCGCAGTTGAAGGGCGACAATTCTTAAAATCTCTCGGCGCCAATATTAAGCCGGACGATTCGCCTAAACAAAGGTCTTTTGGCGACATTACCGTTGACAATTCCAATTTCGGCAGGTATGAAGGCGAAGTTCAAATTATTGATGACGAACTGCCCGCCGATTCTAGGGTAAATGTTGCCGCGCATATTGTTGATGAAGAATTTTTTTTAACGAAGTACATTAACCCGCGTCAAAAATTTTCATTTAATCTTATTTAGGGAAGAGGAGACAGGCACCTTACTTCCAATAGACGCGCTCTAATCCCCGACCCTAATTCGTCGGAGGATTTCTGTATGAAATTTAAAACTCTGATGATGCTTGCACTTATAATTATTTCAGCCAACAGTTTGGTTTTTGCCTCACCGACACTTTCAAAAAATTCTACCGGCAAGGACGTTTTAACTTTGCAGAAAAAACTTTACCTTATTGGTTACAATATTACTGAATTTGACGGCGTTTATGGCGCTGAAACTGAAAAAGCCGTGTCTGCCTTTCAAAAGGATCAAAAGCTTACTGTAACCGGCGTTGTCACCAATGCCACTTGGCGCGTACTGAAAAAAATTCCGCCTGTTGCAGGACGTAAGCTATCCGATATTCCTACAACGCCTGTAAATAATAACAAAAAATCCGCAGGATATATTGATACAACAAAAACCGGCGGCAGTCTTGTTACGGCGCCGTATGGTAAGGCGTTCATAACTTCAAAACAAGGTGAACAGATCGTGGCGACAGGCAAAAATTATATCGGCGTCCCATACGTATTCGGCGGTACCACTCCCAGCGGTTTTGACTGTTCCGGCTTTTTGCAGTACGTTTTCAAGCAAAACGGTATCAACATTCCGCGCCTTGCCGACGAACAGTACAAACTCGGTAAATCTGTTTCGCCTTCTCAACTTGAACCCGGCGACTTGGTTTTCTTCTCTACTTACGAGCCCGGTCCTTCTCATTGCGGAATTTATGTCGGCGGCGGAAATTTTATGCATGCGTCTTCCAGCAAGGGCATTCGCATTGATGCGCTTAGCAATGAGTATTGGCGACCGCGATTTTTAGGCGCAAAAAAAATTATCGGCTGATACTCAAAAAATTTTTAATTTGCAACTTCATCTAAATCGCGGCACGGACACTCCGACCTCTATATGTCTGGGAGGAAGTGCCGCAATCGCATCCTTGACTTTAAATCTTAAAATATTTAAACTATCAGCGGCGAGAGAACGGTTGGCGTTAGCTGTGGGCACTCGTCAGATATAAAATACAGATAACGGGCTTAGGCTATCAGCTTAAGTCAAAACGGGTGTCGTCAACCACCCGACGATGTCTGACCTACGAGGTAGAGTTATCGTTTGAACCTCGCGTCCGGTAAAGACCGATGTCGGTATGGACAAGCTCCGTCTTCTTTAATTCGGAGTAGTTGACTAATTTTTCTTTACTCCATAAATTTTTTTCCTTCCATGCGAAGGAATTTTTTTTACCAAAATTCTTGTCAAGATTTATTTCAGCGTTTACAATACCTTAAAATTTTTTTGGAGGGTAAATTTATGATTACTGCTGATAATGTAAAATCTGCGCTGCTTGGTCTTGCCGTAGGTGACGCGCTCGGTGTACCGGTTGAATTTTGTTCGCGCGATGAACTCAAAAGAAATCCCGTTACCGGCATGAGAAACTACGGCTCTTGGCAACAACCCGCCGGTACTTGGTCGGACGATACAAGCTTGACTATCGCCGCTATGGAAAGTATCGCGCGTTTGAAAAAGTTCGACACCAACGACATTATGAAAAATTTTGTACGCTGGCTTAAGGAAGATGAATTTACTGCCAACGACGAGACCTTTGACTGCGGCAACACTACCGGCGCCGCAATTCATAATTTTATTTACGGCGATCCCCCTTCTGCATGCGGCTTAGCCGACGAACACTCCAACGGCAACGGTTCATTAATGCGCATTTTCCCCGCCGTTTTCTTCGCATACAAAAAAGCCGCCACCATTGATGACGCTCTTAATATCGTTCATGAACTTTCCGCACTCACTCACGCGCATGAGATTAGTCAAATGGGTTGCGGCATTTATTACTTTATCGCCGCGCAGATTTTGGACGGCAATAAAAACTTGACCGACGCCGTTAATTCCGGTCTGCATAACGCGAAAGATTTTTATGCCGCACGTGAAAAATTTACCGACGCTATGAAAGTCTATGCACGGCTTTTTAGTGACAACTTCGCCGCACTGCCGGAAGACGAAATTAAAAGTTACGGCTACGTCGTCCCTACTCTTGAGGCGGCGCTCTGGTGTCTTCTCAACACCGACAGCTATAAATCTGCCGTACTGACTGCTGTGAATTTGGGTAAGGATACTGACACTGTAGGCGCTATTGCCGGCGGTATGGCAGGGCTTTATTACGGCGTTAAACAAATTCCCGCTGATTGGCTTGACGTGCTCAAAAAGCGCCAATATCTTGAAAATATCGCCGAAAATTTCTTCGCCGCATTATAATATAAAAATTTTCCCTATAACGTAAAAAACCCGATGGTCGGTCGGGATTTCTTACTTTTGGTATTCAGATGTTTATAACTTTT
>CAJOKY010000115.1 GCA_905235425.1 uncultured Selenomonadaceae bacterium | reverse complement strand
AGCAACATAAAAGTTTTTCAGTAACGGTGTTCACCTCCTTATATTTTTTTAATTATTTTATAACTTGTTATACGTATTTCTTAGCTGTTGCAACCCTCCTTCGTATTTGCATATCGCGCAGAAATCAACCGACATTTTTCTCCTCGTTCAGTATAAATTACGAATAGAAATTCATCTACTCTTCCGATAACCCGAATCCTGTCTTCAAACTCGCTGTGAAATTCGTCATAATACTCAATTCTGTTATCGTCAAGAAAAATACGCGCCGCATCTTCAAAAAAAATGCCGTGTTTTTTCTTATTAATTTGATTTTTTTGGTCGTCCCATTCAACAAGATATTCTCCAACTTCAATTTCGCCCATTAAATCCCTCCTCAAAATATTTATTACGAAACAATTTGCAACAGTATGAAAAGCACAATGCCGATAACCGAGCCGACTATGGAACCGTTCATTCGTATCCATACAAAATCTTGCTCCGCCTTATCGTAAACCAAATTGTTAAGCTGCTCTTCCGTCAACTTTGCCAACGCCGTTTGTGCTATCGTACCAACCAGCGGTTGTGCATAAAGCGCCGTCCGCGCAGTCAAGCCGTGCATAAAGTCATTTACCGCGTCTTTAACCGCGTTGTCGCCTTTTAAAATATTTATCAGCCTTAAATATTCGTCGTTCAAAATTTGCACCGTCAGCAGTCCTAAGTTACGTTGCAAGGGTACAAGCGCTTTTTCGTCAACCGGCGGCGCCTCTTCAAGCGTCACGGAAGTTAATTGATGTTCGAGATTTTTCATCGCATTTTCAAGCGCCGTTTCAAGCGGCATTTCCGACGCCAAATCTACCTGCAGATAACCGGCTAAATCTCTAATTTCCGGTGACTCGGCAAGCTCTGCAATTTTTACGCGGCATTCATTCAGCGTTTGACGTTGTAGAGGCGAATCGGTTAAAAGTTCGTCCAACAGTTTTAAAAGTTGCGTCTGCATAATTTCCGCCGCCTCTTCAAAGTTGACGAAGTTTAATGCTTTTGCAAGCCCCGCCATTAAAATTGAAAATGCGCCTGCAGATTTCATAAGCTCTTCGGCGTACTCTTCCAATATCTTTTGAAGTTTTTGGCGCGTTTCATACTTCGCCGCCTGCGTACGAAAAGATTTTATCAAGCCCAAAAATATTTCGGTATCTTTTTCACTGTTTCGCACCCATGCAAAAAGTTCGTCAACCAGTTTTGATGCCGGTATGTTGCAAAATTCTTTTCGCAGTTTATTTGCCAGCGTCTTAGCGAGAGACTCTTTGTCTATGGCGGAAAATTTTTCCTTTATCACGTCAAAGACAGTTTTCAACAAAAATTTTCGTGTCTCGTCTTTTTCAAGGTAATTCGTGAGTAGCGGCAACAGTTGCAAATTGCCGACCTTTTTAAAAATCGTGCGGCGTGAGAAAAATTCTTTCTGCACCATTTGCGTAGACGCGCTTACAAATTCAGCCCTTCTGTGCGGCAGTATCGCCGTATGGAAAGGAAAGCCCAATGGCTTTTTGAAAAGCGCGGTTACGGCGAACCAGTCAGCAATTCCGCCGACCATTGCCGCTTCTGTCACGAATAAAAATCCTTCTGCCAAAATTGATTCGGGATAGATAATTTTAAAGCCGACCGCAACCAAAAAGCACAGCGCGGCACATAACAAAGTTGTATCGGCGTTATTCCATTTGTTCACGGTCGAACCTCCTTAGGGATTAGGGATTAGGGATTAGGGAGCAGGGAGCAGGGAACAGGGATTAGATACTACTCACTATTCACTACTTACTACTCACTACTTACTACTCACTATAGCCTTACGTATTAAGTCAACCGGAATAATGATAAACGCCATTGCAATGACAAACATCCATTCTGTTGCCGTCAAGCCGTAGCAACGCAAAATCGCGCCGCCGAAGTACGTCATAATAATTTGTACCACGACGATTAAGCCCATAACTTTTAAAAAGCCGTCATTGCCGCCGATATTGTCAAGCAAATTCATTCTGTCAGTACGAGCATTGAACGCATTGAACACCGCCATAAATATGAAGAAGGCGAAATATCCCGTCAACACGTAAACGCTGTCGCCGCCAAAAGTAACGTTGACGCCTTCAGGATTTATGTCACGGAAATGATCACGTGAAAAATCTGTCAGCAAGAAAACCAAACCTACAATGAAACTGCAAAGTGCGCCCGTACCAATCGCGCTGTACATGTAGGTACTGAGAATGTTTTCATCGCGCCGTTTCGGTTTTTCTTCCATATACCGATCAAGCGCCGGTTCACCGCCAAATGCCAACGCCGCCAGCGTATCCATAACAAGGTTTACCCACAAAATTTGAGTTATCGACAGAGGATTTTCAAGACCGAGTAACGGGCAGATAAATGAAATTAAAACCGCGCCTACATTTATCGTAAGCTGGAAAATTATAAATTTGCGAATCGAATTAAAAATTGTACGTCCATACAAAATGGCTTTACCGATAGATTTAAAGTTGTCGTCGAGGATAACAATTTCGCTTGCCTCTTTAGCAACTTCGGTACCGCCGCCCATTGCAAAACCGACGTCCGCTTTCTTAAGCGCCGGTGAATCGTTGACGCCGTCGCCTGTCATACCTACAACTAAATTCAATTCCTGCGCCAATCTTACAAGGCGGCTTTTATCGGTAGGAAGTGCACGGGCAATGACGCGAATTTTCGGCAACGCCTTTTTAACTTCGTCGTCACTCATCGCGTTGAGTTCGGTACTGGTTATAACAATGGCGTCGTCAATTTCAATAATACCGGCTTCCTTCGCGATAGCCTGCGCGGTTTCCTTTCTGTCACCGGTTATCATGACAACCTGCACACCTGCATGGTGAACTTGTTCAATAGCTTTAATGGCGTCAGGGCGTACGTCGTCGCGAATACCCGTAACACCTACAAAAGTTAAGCCCGTGTCCGGTATATTGCCGTCTGTAACTTCGCCTTCATACGTGACAAGTGCAAGCGTACGAATGGCGCGGTTGGCAAGTTCGTCAATCTTCGCATTAATCGCGGCGTGAGCATTAAGCGGCTGCTTATTACCCTGCGCGTCGTAGTAGTAGGAGCATTTGTCAAGGAGACGTTCAGGCGCACCTTTTATAAGCCACAAATTATAATCGCCGCTGACTTTAGCCATAGAATATTTTTTAGCGCTGTCAAAAGGTACAGTGTCGCCTACCGTGACATTGGGCGGGGTGTCTTTGCCGATTATAAAGCCGAGCAACGCGCGATCCGTCATATTGCCGCCGACAATTTTATCACCCGCAATTACCGCGCCGCTGTTAAATCGCACGGAAAGTGATATCAAAGATTTTATTTTACTGCTGAGATTATCAAAGCTTTCAGTGAAAGTCGCCGTACCGTCGAGGAAAGTGACAACTTCCAACTGCCCTTTAGTAATCGTTCCAGTCTTGTCGCTGAAAAGCAAATTCAAACTGCCCGCTGTCTCAATGCCGGAAATTTTACGTACCAAGACGTTATCTTTCAGCATCTTGCCCATATTCTGCGCGGAAACAATGGAAATCATAAGCGGCAGACCTTCCGGCACCGCCATAACGATAATGATAACGGCAAGCATAACCGCGCCGACCAAGTCATTTAAAATCGTCATAATATCGGAGCAGTACAAAGAAATTGCGGCGCCGTCCCAGTTATTGTGAATTACAATGCGCTGAAACATAAACGCAGCCGCAATGGCAATACCGCCGATATAGCCGAATTTTGAAATTTGTCCCGCTAAATCGCCGAGTTTAACTTTCATCGGAGTATCACGATCTTCATCTGTTTGCAACTCTTTAGCAATTTTGCCGTAAACCGTATTGTCGCCGAGTGTAACTGTACGCATTACTGCACTGCCACCGGCTACTACAGCCGCACGAAAAACTTTGTGCGGATTTAAAAAGTCAGTACTGCCTGCCGCCTCTTCGTCAGCAGCCGCATCGGGCGCAGGATTTTTTTCCTCTTCCTTAGCTTCGCCGTTCAAAATGGATTGGTCAACTGTAATTGAACCGTCGATAATCACGCCGTCCGCCGGAATTTTGTCACCGGTCTGCAAAAGTACGCAATCGCCCATTGTTATATCGTTAATCGGAATTTCAGTGACAACGCCGTTACGATAGACTTTGCACTTTATCATGGACGCTTCGCCCTGCAATTTGCGAAAGGCGCTTTCATTGTTATATTCTGAATATGTCGATACGAAAGTTGCAAGCAATACCGCCAATGCGATACCTACTGATTCGTACCATTCGGACTTGCCCATAAAAGCAAAAATTACGTTGAGAATCAACGCAAAAATTAAAATTTTTATTATGGGATCGTCAAAGTTGCCTTTGAGTTTATCCCAAAAACCTTCTCGCGCCTGCTCGGTAATGGAGTTATCGCCAAATTTGGCTTTATTCTCCTGAACCTGCGCGTCGGTTAAACCTGTGATCTTCAACTAAAAAAACTCCTTGTATTGAAAAAATTTAGTTTTGGTTTAAATATCGGATATATTTTTCTACGACAAGCAACACAAATTTTTGAGACGTGCCGCCTGTGTTTACGAAATGAATCTCCGATAATCTTGCGTTGTTGGAAATTGAGCGAATGCCTATAAACGGTATATTGGAACTTTGACAAATCTGCGCGGCGGCGGCATTTTCCATTTCTTCACAAAGTGAGCCGTATGTCTCGTTAAGGTAGGTATGGTGATCCAAACCGTTCACCCAAATATTGGCGCTTGAAATTGTACCTGTCAACGTCACAAAATTTTTATTCGACGCGGCAACTTCTTCAGCAATTTTTAAAAGCTTGGGATCGGGGTAATATTCTTGATAAAGCTTGAAAGCCTTCTCGGCTTTATCGTAAGCAAAAGTGCCGCGCATTTCCTGCGGAGTAACTTTTACTCCCGCGCCTTCCGGCAAACGTTCAGTAATGTACGCGCTAGTATTTACATATTTGTCGCCGATAATAACGCTGTTAATCTGCGCGGCGGCAACGTGACCGCCTGCAGTACCTTGATTTATTACGGCAATGGGATTGAAATTTTCAATGGCAAGCGCGGTAACCGCCGCCGAATTTTCCATACCTTGTTCTGTACGTGCTACAATCACGGGATAATTTTTGTACGTTCCCGCTATGTAAACGTAATTCAAAATTTTATAGACTACGGGATTTTTCAGCGCGTAAACAAATTTATCAATCTCAATGTTCATAGCTCCTTCAAGTAAGATCGGACGTTTGGAACTTTTGTAAGCGCCTTTTTTCTGCGGCAGTGAATTTAAAAATTCTATGAACGTATCGTCTACTTCAAAACTTTTTCCAATCGTTTCTTGTGTTATACTCTTAGTTTCGGCGCTTACAATCGGTGTTCCAATTACATAAAGCAGTGAAAATATCGCTATGAGCAACGCTAAAAATTTTTTGTTATACAGAGTAAATCACCCGCTCTTATTTTAAGACTTATTTGAAATGCTTGCTGAGTTCCGTCAGGTTAATATCTTCCGTGCCGTTGCCAATGGCGTTAAACTTCCAATCATTACCGCGCTTATAAACTTCGCCGATTATCATTGCCAATTTGCCGCTGTAATCTTCGGTAAGATTGAACCTGCAAATTTCCTCGTTTGTGTCATTGGCGACTACACGAATAAACGCATTTTTAATCATACCGAAATGTTGCTTGCGTTCAAAACCTTTGTAAACGTTGACAACGAAAATAAGCTTGTCGTAGTCTGAAGGCAACTTCGTCAAGTCAACGAATATTTCTTCGTCGTCGCCTTCGCCTTCCCCCGTCAAATTGTCGCCCATATGCTTTACTGCGTGCGTATGATGTTCAAGGTTGCCGAAATATACCAAGTCATCATTATCAACAAACCTGCCGCCTTTACACATAAAAACTGATGCGTCGCAGTCAATGTCAACGTTACCGTTAAAAAGTCTGCTGAAAAAGCCGCTGGGCTGTTCGGCGGCATCCCACCCGAGACCAACCATTAACTTTGTAAGTTTTCTGCCGTCCGATTTAACGAGATTAATTTTCTGACCTTTTTTCAAACTTACGCCCATTTCAATCTTTCCTTTCAAAAAAATTTGGAGCAGGGAAACTTTATCCCTACTCCCTGCAAAAAATTTATCTTATTAGAAATTTTATTCTAAGTTTAAAATTTTATTCTAAGTTTAAAATTTTATCCTATGTTTACGCCGTAATTTCTGCCGAGTGCCGCCAAGCCGCCTTCAAAGCCGGAGCCAATCGCGTTAAATTTCCATTCGCCGCCGTGACGATAAAGCTCACCTACAACAACCGCCGTTTCGATTGAAAAATCTTCCGTCAAATCGTAGCGGATTAATTCTTCGCCGTTCGCCGCGTTTACAATGCGGATAAAGGCGTTTTCTACTTGACCGAAATTTTGTTTACGTTGATCAGCTTCGTAAATCGTAACAGTGAAGGCAATTTTTGAAATGTTCGCGGGAATTGCGGCAAGATTGATTTTAATCTGTTCGTCGTCGCCTTCGCCTGCACCGGTCAAGTTGTCACCCATATGTTCGACAGAGCCGGATTCGTGTTTCTGGTTACCATAGAAAACAAATTCGCCGTCAGTGGGGACTTTACCGCTGTCTGCAAGCATAAATACCGACGCGTCCAAATCAAAATCACTGCCGCCGTCGTAACGTTTCACGTCCCAGCCGAGACCTACCAAAACTTCTTTTAAGCCGGGATTAGTTTTTGTCAAGTCAACTTTCTGACCTTTTTTCAAACTTACTGCCATGTAAATAACTCCTTCAAAAATAATTTGTATAGAAATTTTTTTAAAGCGCGCATAATTTATCACAATTAAAGATTATTTGCAAGTAAAAATTGCACGCGCAGATTAAAGTTAATGATTATGACGTGTTGAAAATAGATCATACTTTTTCTTTGGCGCAAAGAAACCGTGCGGAGGGGGCGCCTCTCCTACCGCTACGTTGTTAAAATTTGCTACTTTGTTTAAATTTGATTTATAGTAGTTTAAATTTCAATCTTTTAAAATGCCGACCATACGCAATAAGAATTTCGCATTGGTAGTGGTGCAACGTCCTTGACGTAGCTTGAAATCAAATTTAATTTCGTTATTCTCGTAATACTCTTCAAAATGCGCGTTGGAAATATTATCCATTTCGCAGAGTTCAAAATCGTGCGTCGTGACAAG
>CAJOKY010000114.1 GCA_905235425.1 uncultured Selenomonadaceae bacterium | reverse complement strand
TCATTACTGCAAGGTAAATGTATATGTCGTGAGTCATTAATTTTTCTAATCCTGCCTTTATGACTATCAATTTTAATTATTTTATCTGCAATGTCAATAATTTTTATCGGCAAGCGGGTCTGCACCGTATTTATTTGAACCGACAGTTCCGCACTTAAATAATAAAAACATATTTACAAAAAAAAAACAAAGTATAATTAGAGGTGATCTTGCTATATCGAAAGCTATGAAGACAGAACAAATAGCATATAGAACAGCAATGGTCGCATTGGTATTTAAATCGTGAAGACGCCTCATCTGCAGACAGTATATAAGGTAAATTTGTAAAACACCTACAGCTAATGTAAATAAAAATAAAAAGATGTCTGCTGAAAAGTCATCTGAATCTTTAGCAGAATAATTATTAAAAGGCGCTAAGATTATGGCAAAAACTGAATTTACTGCGAAGGAGCGTTTAAAGTAACGCCAACGATTTAAGCGTCCGTCTTTTTTCAAGAATGTATCATAAAATTTCACGTAAAATCCGGCGTTTTGATTTTGTATTGGAGGCGAATTAAATTCTTCGTAATGCTCTTGTGATTCAGAGGATATGGGCGTCGGGAGAAAATTTTCATTTTCTATTTTAGTGCCGCAAGCACTGTAAAATTTTGCGTTGTCTTTCAATGGAGCGCCGCATTGCTTACAAAATTTCATGGCATATTCTAACCTACATAAATTATTGCGCTTTTAAATACAATTTTCTCGCCAAACGGCTCATATTTAATTGAGCTACTTTGAAATTCTTTGCGCCACTCTTCGCGTCTTTGTTGCATCGTATGTTCTCTTATAATCCCAAAAATACTTACAAAAATAAAGGTTACGATAACCCAAATTATTGTAATTATAAAATTTCTTTCACGCCAAGATGCCTTTATCCTTTCCCAAATAATCCCAATAATGCCCCAAAAAATAATCCAAAATAAAATTCCCACTTTATACCAACGCTTTCAAAACCACTAATTTAAAATTTTTCCAATTTATATTAATGCAATCTGAAAGTGCTGTGGTCGCCGCAAAAGAGACAATTTACAAAATGGAATCACCCAGCGGTTTAAAACCGTAATGATCTAAAATCTCGTTAATCAAAAATATATCATAAATTTTGTTTTCAAAGAAAAACTGAATTACCATATCCTCTTTGTTATTTTTGGAGAAAGTGTAGCCGGCTCTTCCAAGAAGTTCAAGCGCCTCATCCAAAGTCAATTCCAACGCAAAACAAATAGCCCAAATAGTACGTTCACTCGGCGTGTAATTTCTGTAGCGCCGAATCTTTGAAAAAATACGTCGGTCAATCTGCGCTCTTTTGTATACTTCGACTTCAGTCAATCCATTTTTCTTTATCAAATCCCGTACATATTGACTGAAAGTTCCTTCCAATTCCAACTTGTCGAGCATCTTATCAATTTGCAAAATTATAGCGCCTTTAAAGCGGTCGTACTTGTCAGGCTTTTTTTCTTCACGACGACCTATTGAAAATTTGGCACCGTGCAGTACTATTGCGCCTTCGGGTACCGGAATAGGTTCAGGTTCAACGTAATTTTCGGCAAGATATTTTTCCAGCAACTTCAAAACGTCTGCTTTATTCATTTTTTTACTACCTTTTAACATACAATAAAAAAGTAACTCAATTTTTAGTTGACGAAAAAAAATTTGTTTGATAAAATTTCAACATAAAATTTTGCAAACTAAAGAGTCAGCCGGTGTTTGCGTGTCGGCTACCTCTCTAACAGATAGTTACATCGGTAAGCCGCCATGCTGGGCGGCTTTTCTACGTTTTCTTAAAGAACGCTACGTAGATAATGGCGACGGTCTGTAAAACCGTACAGATGAGTGTAATAATATCATCCATATGCCATCACCTCCCGTCCGAAGACTAAGAGGTAAGCCGACCACCGTCTGACTCAATAAAATTATAGCAAATTTTTGAGACGAAGTAAAATATTTTTAGTTGACGAAAAAAAATTTGTTTGATAAAATTTCAGCGTGCAGATAAGAATAATGATATCATCTATATGCAAACTAAAGAGTCAGCCGGTGTTAGCGTGTCGGCTACCTCTCGAAATATAGAGTTTACAATTGATAGCCGCCATGCGAAGGCGGCTTTTCTACTTCTTAAAGAACGCTACGTAGATAATGGCGACGGTCTGTAAAACCGTACAGATGAGTGTAATAATATCATCCATATGCCATCACCTCCCGTCCGAAGACCGAGAGGTAAGCCGACCACCGTCTGACTCGTTGAAATTATAACAAATATATTTTTGAATATCAATCCTTAATCGGTTTAAATACGGCGGCAATACCGGCAATTAAAATCGTTAGCACAATGGTTCGCGTACCGGCTGAGATGTCGCTGAAAAACCACGCCGCCAAAAAACTAAGCGCGAAACTTGCAATTACCGCCACGCCTACAACTTTATCTTTGCGTGAAGGCGGAATTATTATCGCCAAAAACATACCGTACAACGCCACTGATAAAGCACTTACTGCGGCATTTGGAAGAACATTTCCCGCCACAATGCCCAATGCCGTACCGATTGACCAGCCCGGCAACGCCGTCAACATAGCGCCGTAATTGTAGAAGGGATTGAATTTTCCCGGTCTTGCTACGGCTATACCAAAAATTTCGTCTGTCACGTCGAAACCTACAAAAATTCTGTGGTAAAACGGCGTGTCAGGCGAAAATTTTTGACTAAGTACCGCGCTCATCAAAACGTACCGCGCATTGGCAATAAGCGTCAACACGGCAAGTTCCATGTACGGCGCGTCGAGTATCATAACTGCCAGCGCGGCATATTCACCGGCGGAGGCGTTATTCAGCAGACTCATCAAAAAGCCTTCAAACGGCGTCATACCGACTTGCCGAGCTACAATTCCCAGCGTAAAACTTACGACGAAGTAGCCTAAGCCTATCGGTATGCCGTCACGAAATCCCTCTGATAACGCCTGCCGATTTTCTTTTGTCAATTATAAACGCCTCCGCTACTTTTCTGCAGTACCTTCACCGTCAGAATTATTTTCTTCCGGTACGCCTGCGCCTGAAAAAATCTGCGCGATTAACGCGTCAATCAGTATTGGATCTGTTTCACGAATAATGAAAAGCGGATCTACAAATTCACTTAACGCGCCGATATCCTGCGGCATCCAGTAAACATCGCCGTTTTCAACTTCAATCATCTTGCAGGTAACATCAAAAGTTGCGGGACCTTTTACGGTAAGTTCACTTACAACGCCGAGCAGTGACATTGCCGCCATTTTTTGAAATTGCCCGTCCGACGCCAATTCGGCAGGTGAATTCATATGCCGCATAACGTCCATTGTGACAAAATCGGCGTTTTGATTTTTGTAGGCGTCGATAGCCTCTTGATTAAAATGATTAGCCGTAATTTCGACAACGGGATTTTCTTTGTCGTCCTTTTTAAGCCGCGTAGAAACTTTTATCAGCGAACGAATTTTTTCAGCGTAGGCAGAGCGTACCTTTTCAAAATTTTCTTTGTTAAGGGGATAATTTTTAAACGGCATCATTATGTAATCTGCCATAAATTTTTCTACAGATTCTCGGACATCTTGAGGCATACCGGTAGCCGCGACGTTTTTTGATTCGCCGAAAGTGTAAAGCTCCGCGTAGGCTAATACGGCTTTATCGGCGCTGTACTTCGGCGTTGCCGCGTATGTCGTCGAAAAGCCGATTAGCATTAACGCCGTCACGATTAAAGTAAAAAATCGCTTTAACATTTTCATCCCTTCCGGTTAGCGATTAGCGATTAGCCATTAGCTATTAGCTAACTGCTAACGGCTAACAGCTAACACCTAAATATCTAAATTCTTGACCAGCAACGCATTTTCTTCAATGAACTGCCTGCGCGGCGCAACTTGATCGCCCATTAAAATCGTGAAAAGTTCGTCCGCCTCTGCCGCATCTTCAATCTCAACCCTAAGCATAGTACGTCCCGCAGGATCCATTGTCGTTTCCCAAAGTTGCTCAGGGTTCATTTCGCCTAAACCTTTGTAGCGCTGAATTGTCGCGCCGTCGCGTCCCACTTCGTCAAGCTTTTTCGTAAGTTCATCGTCCGAATAAGTGTACCAGTGACTTTTGCCCTTGCGAATTTGATAAAGCGGCGGCTGAGCAATGAAAACGTGACCGTGTTCAATCAGCGGTTTCATATAGCGGTAGAAGAAAGTTAAAAGCAACGTCCGAATATGCGCACCGTCAACATCGGCATCAGTCATTATGATAATTTTGCCGTAACGCCGTTTTGAAAGGTCGAAGTCATCACTAATGCCGGTACCAAATGCCGTTATCATAGTGCGAATTTCCGCGTTGGCAAAAATTTTATCAAGACGCGCTTTTTCGACGTTTAAAATTTTTCCGCGCAGAGGCAGGATAGCTTGAAAACGTCTGTCACGTCCCTGCTTGGCACTGCCGCCTGCAGAATCGCCCTCGACGATATAAATTTCAGCCTCGTCGGGATTTCTTACTGAACAGTCGGCAAGTTTACCAGGCAAGCTTGAAACTTCCAACGCATTTTTTCTGCGCGTCAATTCACGGGCTTTTCTAGCCGCCTCACGCGCACGCGCCGCCATAACCGCTTTGTCAAGAATCTGTTTCGTAACAGCGGGATTTTCTTCAAAAAATTCGCTTAAACCTTCAACCGTAACCGCGCTGACAAGTGAACGAATTTCAGAATTGCCGAGCTTAGTTTTAGTCTGTCCTTCAAACTGCGGATTGTGCAACTTAACACTGATGACGCAGGTTAAACCTTCGCGTACGTCCTCGCCGCTTAATGTGCTGTCCGCATTTTTCAGCAGATTAAGACGCTTAGCAAAATCATTGGCAACACGAGTAAGCGCAACTTTAAAGCCGGAAAGGTGCGTGCCGCCTTCTTCCGTGTTAATGTTGTTTACGTAGCTGAAAATATTTTCTTGGTAGCTGTCATTGTACTGCAGAGCAATTTCAACAACGGCGTCGTCGCGGCGTCCATTAAAATAAATCGGCTTGTCATTGAGTTTTGTTTTCTTACGGTTAAGATGCTCGACAAAAGACCTAATGCCGCCTTCAAAGTGAAATACATTTTCCCTGCCTTCGCCGCGCTTATCCGTCAAAGTGATTTTTATGCCGCTGTTCAAAAATGCCAATTCGCGCAGGCGATATTTCAAAGTGTCGTAGTTAAAATTAGTTGCAGTGAAAATTTCGTCGTCCGGCATAAAGTGAACCTTCGTACCGGTATTTTCCGCAGTACCAATCTCATGCAAAGGCGTAACCGTGTTGCCGCGTGAAAAAGCTATTTGGTGAATTTTGCCGTCGCGTTTAACTTCAACCGTCATTGACTTTGAAAGCGCGTTGACTACAGAGACGCCTACGCCGTGAAGACCGCCGCTGACTTTGTAACCTTCGCCGCCGAATTTTCCGCCCGCGTGCAGAACAGTTAAAACAACTTCAACCGCCGGCTTGCCGCTTTCATGCATATCAACGGGGATGCCGCGTCCGTTATCTGTAACGGTGATTGAATTGTCGTTTTCAATCGTAACTGAAATTTCCGTACAAAATCCGGCAAGCGCCTCGTCAATCGAATTGTCGACAACTTCATAAACCAAATGATGCAAACCGCGTTCCGACGTTGAACCTATGTACATGCCGGGACGAAGTCGAACTGCCTCAAGACCTTCAAGAATTTGTATCTGATTCGCGTCGTATTCGCCTTCTACCGCGTCAACCTGCGCGCTCGCCGCGTCTACGTGAATTTCTATATCTTCCTGTGTTAAATTTTCGGCGTCAACACTTTCAGCGCCGTTCAAAGTTGCATTTACATTTTCATTGAGATTTTCGTTTGTATTTTCGTTCACGTTATTACCCCCGTTAATTTTAAAACCTATAAAGTTTACCACAATAAAATTTTTGTAGCAAGTTGTAGTGGGGATTAGGGAACAGGGATTAGGGATCAGGGATTAGGGATCAGGGATCAGTTTTTTAAAACCGGGTTGAATAAATCGAATTTATAAAAGCCGCAAATTTTGTAAACGCAGGATTATGTAAGGCTCTCAGGGACGTGCGCTTGTTTTTCTTTGCGCCAATGAAAAAGTATGATTTAATCTGCGGCTTGTTTTTTATTGGCAAGCAATGCGGCGGAAGTAATTTACTGTTGGTGTCCAGCTAACAGAAGCGTAGGTTGATGATAGCAGAATCCCCCGACTTCAGTCGCGGGGAGTATGTCAAGACGCACAACGTTTTACATTTGAATTTGGAAAAGTACATGAAGGAGCAATTTTTCTTTGTAACAAAAAATGTAGACACACTGCAATCATACAAATCACCTCCGACAAAGTTTAATCTAAGTCGGAGGTTTAATCAATATAAATTTAAGAGTAAAGTTTCCAAATGTAAAATGAATTTAAGTAAAAGAAAAATGAACGGGAGGGCAATAAGGAAAAAAGTGTGTGGCAGAATATTTAAAGGGGTATTTTGAAGTGAAACAGCAGATTCTGTGGAGTTATTCTTCAAGCCGTTTATGACGTTGCAAGTAATGTTCAGGCTTGGTTACATCATCTGCAAGCTCTAATGAATATCCATTTGTTATTGAGATTTCGTTTTTGTCAAGTACAGATGACGATAATGTAACGGCTTTTCCTTTTCAGCTGATACGGTGATATTGTCACATTCCAAAGTAATTTTTTCTAAGAGATTCAAGATTATAGTAGTTTGAATAAAAATTCGCCGTACCTTCAGTGATAAAGCCGAATTTATAATTGCCGCGCGGATTAATGCCGATAAAATTCAAACTGCCTCTGCCGATACCATTAACAAAAATGTCATTATAATTCGCCGTCAAAGAAACATTAGCGCCGTTGTTGGTAATGCGCAAACCGTTTCCTAACATGCCGATATTTTTTTCTGCGTTTATTGTAATATCAGCGCCGGTAATTCGTCCGGTATCTTTGCCGGTCTCGGTACTCATTACTATTGAATAATCGCCGCCTAAATAAATATTTTGTCCTGCCGTTACAGCTTGAATCGTCAAAGGATAACTGTCTTCACCATGCAAATAAATTGATTTTGATGAATTGGCATCAAGCGATCCTGACAAATCCAACCTTAAATTTTCGCCCTTACTTTGCCCGCCAATATCTCCTGCGCCTCCATACAAAATAGCATCCTTCGCAAATATTATAACATTACTTCTACTGGTTTTAATGCCGTTATCCGTCATCAATCTTACATTATAATCATGGTTGCCGAAAGCATAACTTATATTAAAAGTGGTGTTATTTGTACCGACAAGATAAGTATGTTTATTGGTAGAAATTGAAAGATTTCCGTAGGTCTTATTTGCACCGTCACTGCGAAGTTGAATTGAAACAGGATTTTGACGCTTTATCATAACGCTTGATTTATTTTGACTCCAAGTCAAGTCACCGGCTTTTACATTCGACAAAAGTTTTAAGTTATCAAGGTTGGTTAAATCGGCGGCTTTAATCACGGTAGGGGTTGTATCGTCATTGCCAATTCCGCCCTCCGCAGAAATATGTAAAGTGTTCGCTATAATATTTGGCTTTTCAACATAGACGGTCTGTCCTGCCTCACTGTTTAAAATGCTGTCATTAATCGCGTAGAGTAATTGATTCTTGCTGAATCCAAAGGCATTAGAATCTTTTATGCCGGAATAAGCGACAATTATTGAAATTTCGTCATCTGAAAAGCCCATACCGTCGAAAAATGCTTTAATTCTGTTGTCATATTCACGCTGTGCGGACGTACGCGCCGCATCATCTTTCGCAATTTTTACGGCGTGAGTATAGAAGGTTTTTGCATTTTGCATTTCGTGAGAATCTGAAAAAGTCTTTGCCATTTGCGCATATTCGGCAAGTCTTTCCTCTGAACCTTCTGCCAATGCGCGGGCGCGTTGTTCAAGTGAAGTCATTAAATTTTGCTTTTCTGTTGCCGCAATTTCGGCGTTTGAATCTGCCGACGCATCGCCGTTAATAATTCCCAAGTCAATCCAATTTTGAACTTTGTCATCACTGTCAGATAAATTGTAATCTTGATTGGTCACGTCGATAATATTACCTGCAGAGCTAAGTATAACATCTCCTGTTTTACTCTCAATGTAGCCCAGCCGCATATCGCCGGAAGTTTCGTTAAGACTGATATTGCCGTTAGCTGTAGCGTTAAGACTGCGTGACATTGTATCGCCGTTTTTAATTTCGCCTTCAACGACATTTACATTTATAGGAGCATTTACCTCGCCTATACTTCCGGTTGACGACGTTAAATCAATTCGCCGCGCAGTTATCAAATTGTTGGTACTTGAGCGTTGAATATTTTTATAAGCGCGTATATCGACAATGCCATTTGGGGCAAATACATTATCAATGTTCAAGCCACCGGCAGAATCTATTTTAATGTTGCCGGAATTTGACGTCGCATTTAATCTCGACAAGTCAGAAATGCCGTTGTGAGTTATGTCAATATTTTTTGCCGCGTTTAAGTTTATCTCATCAGTAATGATTCGTTTATCATTGTTGGTTTTAATTTCGCCGTTTTGAGAGGTTAAATTTATTGCGCCAAATGAACGTCCCGCACCTGCATTTTGAATATTTCCGTTTATGTAAAGACTGCCGCCGCTTGTAATGTTGATATTGCCGTTGCCGGTAATAAAGTCGGTGCGAATATTTTTATCTGCAGGGATATAATAATTTGTCGTGTTAGAGCGTCCTTGAGTCTCTGTCCATCTATATGTAACGGTTTTATTTATCCATAAAAAGCCGTGACGGTCTGAACTTGTTGAAATGGCAGAAGGCGTCCAAGCACTTGCACTGACAGATTTTGTTTCTGCACTAAGTACGCCGTTTATAGATTTACTTGAGGTAAATACGCCGTTTGGTAAAAGGTCGCCGCTTGAACTGCGTGTATTAAGCGTCTTGGCGTTATTTCCTACGGCTCTGATAAATGTTGAAGTACCGCCGGTGTCGATTAATCCCCAAAGTGTCGAATCATCGGAATATTGCTTGTCAACCGTAGTCGTGTAACTTATGCCGCCCGTCCAACTGTAAGCAGAATTTTGAACGGGATTGTAGCCGTTTTTAGCTTCGTCGTTGTTGTTGTAAACAGTTTGCGAATTTTTGGCAGTGTCATCAATGATTATGCGTCCTGCACGATCGGAATTGTTAATGGCGCTTAAATATAAATCTGAATTATTGCCGCTCGTGTTAATATTGATATTTGCCGCGCCTTTAGCCGCAATGATACTTCCGCCGCCGGTTGAAATGATATTGCCTTTAAGATAAACCATTCCGCCGTTGACGTTAAGTTCATCTGTCAATAAATGTTTCGTACCGGGATTGTAATAAACTTTTATCGTACCGTCATAAGCATTTATGTTGGAGTTCCACGTTTTGTCG
>CAJOKY010000113.1 GCA_905235425.1 uncultured Selenomonadaceae bacterium | reverse complement strand
TTGTCGACAACGCGATTAAGTACACGCCAAGCGGCGGCACCGTAGCTGTGCGATTTGAAGGCGAAGACGCGCAGAAAGTTATTTTTTCGGTGGCGGACAGCGGCATTGGCATTGCGCCGGAGGATAAGGATAAAATTTTTGAAAGGTTTTACCGCGTCGATAAAGCACGCTCACGCGAAATGGGCGGCAACGGCTTAGGTCTTTCAATCGCCACTGAAATTTTGCGCCTGCACGAAGGAAAAATTTTCGTGGACTCGGAATTAGGGCAAGGTACAAAATTCACCGTAGAATTAAAGCGAAGTATCGATAAATAAATTTCAAAGAAAAAGCCGCACGTAATTGAGCGGCTATTTTAATTTTTAATTCTTAATTCTTAATTCAATTAAACCATTCGACAAAATTTTTCTCTTCGTCAAAGGGAATAAGTTCACCGATTTTCGGCGTCAAAAGTTTGTAAGATTTATCTGCACTCGCCGCGATTAAGTCGTTGTACGGTTCATTCCATGCATGCCGCGCCAGCGCAAATTTGCTTGAGTGAATAGGTACAACATTTTTTGCGCCGATATCAACCGCCGCGTCCGCAGTTTCATTCGGCAGACAGTGTATCGCATGCCAATCCAAATTATACTGACCGTTTTCCATAAAGGCGAAGTCAAAGCCGCCGAATCTTTTTCCAATGTCTTTAAAATGCGAAGAGTAACCGCCGTCGCCGCTACAGAAAACTTTTTTATTCGGTGTCACGAAGGCGAAGGCGCACCATTCAGTTGGATTTTGCGTCGTAAGTCTGCCGGAAAAATGTTGACTCGGCAAAATAGTTGCTTTAAAGTCTGTGCCGAAATCTGTCGTAGTAAACCAATCTTCTTCGACGATATTTGCAACGTCAAAACCCCATTGCTCAAAATATTCACCGACGCCCAATGGACAAAGTACGCGCTTGACTTTCGGCTTAAGCGCCATGATTGACGGGTAGTCAAGGTGATCCCAATGATCATGAGTTATCGCCAAAATATCAATCGGCGGAAAATCTTCAGCCGCGTAAATGTTACTGCCTTCAAACGCGCGATTTATAAAAAATATCGGCGACGCGTACGGTGAAAATACGGGGTCGAGTAAAATTCTGCGTCCGGCAAGTTGCAGGTAAATTGTTGAATGTCCCATCCATACCGCGCAGTTTTGCTTAGGGTCAAGCGTTAGTAAATCGGTTTTTTCACTCGGCAAGGGCTTAGGCGGTGACAGCGCTGATTTATCGCCCAATAACCATTTAACCGTTGTGACAATGCGCGGTTCTTTTTTCAGCGCGTCTTCCGACATAACTTGTACCGGCGTTAAACATTCAAAGTGGTCAGTGAAGTAATGCGGCGATGCCAAAATTTTTTTTAGCCTGTCACCGGCGGGAAGTCTGCCAAACTCCGGTCTGTGTATGAAGTAAAAAGCTCCGCCGCCTGCCGCCGCCGTAACGCCAACTAATCCCAGTAATGTATTTTTTAAAAAATTTCTGCGGTTCATTTCCACTCTAATTTATCGTATTCTGCCGCGTCGACGGGTTCACACCATTCAGTAGATTTTTCGACGCCGTCAACTTCAACCGCCAAATGTTGGAAGGCGGAATCTTTAGCCGCGCCGTGCCAATGCTTGACATTAGCCGGAATATGTACAACGTCGCCGGGCTTTAAAGCCTGCGCGGGCTTGCCAAATTCTTGATACCAGCCG
This sequence comes from uncultured Selenomonadaceae bacterium, assembly GCA_905235425.1. Classification (GTDB taxonomy): domain Bacteria; phylum Bacillota; class Negativicutes; order Selenomonadales; family Selenomonadaceae; genus Quinella. Next base: position 5,686 of record CAJOKY010000113.1, on the reverse strand, counting down.
CGACCGTAAGTCACAAGCAACATTTGACCGCCGCCGCTTTTCGCATGATGAATATGCCAATGGTTACGGCAAGCCGGTTCAAAAGTCACGTTGCCGATGACAACTTGATCCAGTGAAATCATATTGAGATAACTTGTACCGTCGAAGTACTGCGCGTAGTTGACATTTTCGCCGCCGACGGGAAAAATACTTTGAGATTTAATTTCTTCCAAAGTCATAAAAATTTCCTCCTAACCGCTAATCGCTAACAGCTAATAGCTAACAGCTAAAAGCTATTCCCCATATACTTCTTTAGCCATGCGGAAAGCCGCCCATGCCTTAGGCCAGCCCGCATAAAAGCCGAGTTGCGTAATAACTTCGACCATTTCTTCTTTAGTTACGCCGTTTTTCTTCGCATTTTCAAGATGATATTTAAACGAACTGTCAATCATACCCATGCTTAAAAGCGCCGTGACAGTGATTAAACTTCTGTCACGAAGAGAAAGTTTATCGTTGCGCGACCAAACTTCGCCGAATAAAATATCGTCGTTGTAGCGTGCAAATTCCGGCGCAAATTCTCCCAATGCTTCGCGTCCTGCAGTCTGTACGACTTTCACGGGCGATTTTTTTTCATTGTCCATATCTTTAGCCTCCGATATTGAAAAATTTGTTACAACCAATCCTGCGGCAAGTATAGCCGTCAAAAATTTTTTTAACACAAAATCACCTCAATAAAATTATATTCTGCGAAAAAAAATATTTCAAGCATTTTTTGGCGCGGATTGACAACTTGTCTTTAGGCGGCATTTGCGATAATATTTAAGGAACAGGGATTAGGGAACAGGGAGCAGAAATTCTTAATTCTACATTCTTAATTCTTAATTCAAATTCAGCGGGGTGGACTTTTTGTCGGACGAAAAATTAAATTGGTTGATACTTGCCGAAAAATTTGCGGCGAGCGGCAATCCACATTCAATGCGCGGCGTTGCACGTGAGATTTTCGACCTTGACAAAAATTCTGCTGACGGTCCCGCAATTATGGCAGAGGCGGCGCTTTATCTCGGCAATTTGGAAGAAGCCGAAATTCTTGCACGTGATGCCTTGACGCTTGACAAAGATAATCTACGCGCACGTTTTGTATTAGGCGGCGTTGCGGCTGAGAAATTTAATCTTATCGACGAACTGAAACTTTTGAAAGGCGTTATTGATGATGCACATAAAATTTTGGACGACTTCCATTCATATGAACACGGCGGCAGGTTTAAAATTCTCTTTTCTGACGACAAAAAAATTTCCGAAGACGATGATAAAAAAATTTTGTTGACGAATACGATTTTGTATAAAGCACTTTGCTTAATTTCAAATGGATTGTACCTTTCCGGCGATCCTTTTTCTGCGTCAAATGCTCTGCGCGAAGCAAGCGGCTTGACTAAGGATAATGAACAGGCGGCGGAAATTTATTCAAAGCATTTATTTTTACGTAACTACCGCGAAATTTCGCCGTACAAAGTCAAGCAAGCCGCGCAGAAGTACGACAGCTTTTTTGCAAGTGTCACGAAATTTTCAAATGACAATATAAATTACGCGCCGGATAAAAAATTGAAAATCGGTTATATTTCGCCTGACTTTCGTCAACACGCCGTTTCAAATTTCATCATGCCTTTGCTAAAAAATTACGACGCAAAAAATTTTTCAGTCACCTGCTATCAAACAGGTAAACGCGATTTTGTCACGGATAAGCTGAAAAAATTTAAAGTCACGTGGCGCGATGTCAGCAAGTTGCCGGTACAGAAAATCGCGCAGATGATTCACGACGACCGCATAGATATTTTGGTTGACCTTGCCGGACATTCGCAAAATAATTCACTGTCGGTATTGGCAAGAAAACCCGCGCCGATTCAAATTTGTGCGATAGGCTACACTGCTACGACGGGATTAAAAGCAGTTGACTATTTTTTATCGGATCATATTTGTATGCCGGAAAAGGGCGAGCCGCCGGATTTTACGGAAAAAATTCTGCGCGTCAACGGTTGTCATCTTTGCTACGCGCCTGGACTGATTCGCGATATACCTGAGGCGGGAGTTCACGCGCCGGTGCTTAAAAACGGCTATGTCACTTACGGCAGTTTTAACAATTTTGCTAAGGTTAGTGACAGCGTTTTATATGCGTGGCGAGCGATTTTGGAGGAAATGGAAAATTCGCGTCTTGTTATAAAAAATAAACTTTGCAGTATTGACAGCGGCGTAGAGATTTTGACAGAGCGGCTTAAAAAAATGAGTTTTCCGCTTGACAGAGTGGAACTTCGCCCCTACAGCAAAGATTATCTTGAACAATATCGCGACATTGACATTGCGCTTGATACATTTCCATACACCGGCGGGCTTACTACTTGTGAGGCGCTTTATATGGGCGTTCCGGTAATTGCGGTGCGCGGAAAATCGCACGGTTCGCGTTTCGGATCATCGATTTTAACTGCCGCAGATTTAACTGAGCTGATTGCCATTAATCCAATGGGATACATTAAAAAAGCCGTGCAAGTAGGTCAGCGTATAGAGTTTATTGCGGGCTATCACGCCGGACTGCGCGAACAACTTTTAAAGTCACGGCTTATGGACGCGGAAAATTATATGCGCGATTTAGAAAAATGTTATCGTGAAATTTGGCGTAACCTCTGCGAAAAAATTTCTGAACAAAAACGTTTCGGACGCTTGAAATTAATTGCTGAATTTGATTCGCATTGATTATCAAAAAGCGGCGTAAAACCACTTGGCTTTAGCTATGGGGATATATGCCGCATTGACTTTTGGAAATAACTAAATTAGAATTTGAGTAGCGGTTAGATCAAGGTTAATGGAGTTTTTAAGGTGGCATTTAATTTTTTCAAAGAAGATTTCAGCGAAGTTGTCGGTGCATACTTTGACGGAGAAAAAATTTACCTTTCACGCCGCATTAATGATGACGTTGAAAATATCAACGTAAATTTTTCAGTCAGTACTGAATACGGCGTATCGGATATTGAACAGGTTGCCGAAAAAATTTCTATGATCTGTTCACAACGTGGCTGGAAAACTTCCAAAACCGGATTTTGTCTGCGTGAAGGCACAGTAACTACTTTTCAAACGCAATTTTCCGCCATACCGTCAAATGAAATTGAAAGCGCCGTAAAAACGTGGGCAGAAGCGCAGGTCGGTAAAAATTCTCTCTACGCCTCAATCAAGCGTGAAAACGAAATTTGGATGGAAGCAATTTTAAAATCGACGGCTGAAGAATACGTTCAGGCGTGGAAAAAAAACTCTATGATGCTCTGCGCGTTGACCGTTATGCCGATAGAAATTGACACGCCGATTGACTTAATAAAGCCCTTCACTTTTGCCGAATTTGTCGCGGAAGTCGTTGCAACAAAAAAGACGCCTAACTTGTTGAAGGAACAGTTAAACGTTTTAAACTACAAAAAAATTTCTGCAACAATCGCGGCATTATTTTTTTGCACATTTTTATTTATATTTGTCAAAATTTCCTACGAATACTACGCCGCCGCCGCACAAGTTGAAGAAATGCAAACTGCGTTGAATCAGCACGCCAAAGAATTGGAAATGAAAAAAGTTGCTGATGAAAATATTGCCGAGATTAAGGCGATTAATTTACTTAGTGCCGCGCAGATTAATTCCCTGCCGCAATTCAATGCGCTTGTCAAATTGGGTATGCTTGCCGACGGCAAAACGTACTTGACTAAATTAAAAACTTCTGCCGCATTAGTTGAGCTTGAAGGTGTTGCCGAAAATCCCGATGACATAAAAAATTACTCTGACCGTTTGAAAAAAATAACGCCGCACGTAAAGCCCGGAAATTTCTATTCCAAAGACGGCGTCACAAATTTTACGATTTCTTTGACGCTGAAAAAATAAATTTTTACAAAGTCTTTTTCAAATTTTCGTAAGCTTGAGTGAAATAAGGCGTGTATTGCGATTCGGCATAATCAGCACCGTAAGCGCGTGAGCTGACTGCCAAAATCGGCGGCGATTGAATACGCTTTGCAACAGCCATACCGGTAAAAAGTTTCCACCAACGTTCTAAGTCTGCAATAAAATCTTTAGGCGTAGAAAAATATTTTCTCACAAGCCCGCGTTTACAGCCTATTTCATCTTCCAGAGTCTCTTCAACGTACCATTTCAAAATATCTTCCGGCGTCTTGCCGCCTTCCATAAATGCGCGGAATAAATAATCGTGGTATGGATATTTCAGCGGATCGCCCTTGCCTTCGTCTACATTCTGCGCGGAGGAAAGCTCGGCACTCGGTACAATATCAATAATGCCCTTCGGTATAACTTCACTTTCGTAAATGACTTCGTTAAGATAACGTGCAAGATTATAAATTTGAAATTTCCATAAATCGGCAAGTGCGCAGAAAAATCCCGCCTCGTCACCGTAAAGCGTCGCATAACCTACTGTAGTTTCGGCTTTATTCGCGTTGCAGGTAAAAACGCCGCCTACCGATGCCGCAACCGCCGCCAAAATTCTGCTGCTCCTGTCACGCGCTTGAATATTTTCTTTCACAAAGTTTGAAATTTTAAGATTTGAAGTTTTTCCGAACCTCACGAACGGCGTATCACTCAACTGATTAACGGTAAAGTCAACAGATTCTTGAATGGGAATTACGGCGTAATGACAGCCTAAATTTTTGGCAAGCGTTTCACTAAGTCCGCGTGTCGTCGCCGAATTAAAAACGCTCGGCATATTGACAAGGTAAATATTTTCAGCGCCCAAAACCCTCGTATAAAGCGCGGCGGCAACGGCAGAATCAATACCGCCGGAAATGCCGATAACAACTTTGCCGACGTTAATTTGATTTAAAAATTTTTCAATGCCGTAATGTAACGCGCTGTAAATTGCGTCAACCTCTTCATAATCGGCAAGTTCAAGCGCGGGAAGGTTATTAACTTCGTCAATGTCAATCACGCTTAAATTTTCTTCGTACGGTTCAAGTCCGTGAACAATTTCACCGCGTGAATTATAAACTGTACTGCAACCGTCGAAAGTGTAAATCGTTTTGCCGCGATTTTGTATGCCTACCGCATTGACGTAAATTATCGGACGGTTTAACTCTTGAGCCTGCGCGGAAAATTTTTCATTTTGAATTTTTTCAGCACCGATTCTAAATGGCGTGGACGCAATTTCAACTTGATAATCGAGTTCACGAAAAAATTTTTTAGTCATAATACTTTTACGTCTACGCGCCACAAAAACAGTATCGCGACTGCCGAAAATTACGGTAATTTTATTGCTAGCCTCAATTATTTTCTGTTCAAAAAATTCACAATCGCGCAGAAAACTTTCCTTTTGCAAAGTGTCACCGATTAATCCGCCGGACACTGCATTTGCCGGAAAAATTACAACTTCGGCTTGTTGATTTTTCGCACGCTCTATGAAGTTTAAAATTTTTTCGGCATTACGCGCAGGTTGCCCCGCATAAATTTCAATTTGCGCCAATGCAATTTTCATCAATACATCACCCCTTAAAATTTTTCTATGCAAATTTTACAATACTTTATAGACGCCGCGCAATTATTTTATTGACTTTAAATTTTTTTTGCATTTAAAAATTTTATAAAAAAAAATCTCCCGAAGGAGAAAAAAAGGTTTTTTACCAAACTTTTCTTAACATAACAGACGCGCTTAAATCCCTATCGTGCCGCCCTTTTTGAAATG
>CAJOKY010000112.1 GCA_905235425.1 uncultured Selenomonadaceae bacterium | reverse complement strand
ATTTCTTCCAAAATCTCAACGGCGCAACTGTCATGTTCATTTGGATATGCCGAGCGCAGAGAAATTCCAATCGGATGTGTCGAATATCTTTCAGCATGCGCGGCAAGGTGAATCAATTTTTCGGCGTCAAAATTTTTTGCGTGAATTGCCGATACGTCGAACACGCCTTTAGTCAGCGTCCCCGTCTTATCCATGACAACGGTTTTGACTTTTGACAGCGTTTCTAAAAAGTTTGAACCTTTTATCAAAATGCCTTCGCGACTTGCTCCGCCGATACCTGCAAAAAATGTCAACGGTATGCTGATAACCAACGCGCAGGGACAACTTATCACCAAAAATATCAATGCGCGATAAATCCACGTTGCAATTTCGCCGGTGATTATCGACGGTACGACAGCCAACGCAACCGCGCAGGCTACCACTATCGGCGTATAAATTCGCGCAAACTTTGTGATAAATTCTTCTGATTTAGATTTACGCGAGCTTGCATTTTCTACGAGGTCTAAAATTTTTGATGCCGTCGACTCGTCGAAAGGTTTTGTGGTACGAATTTTTAAGACGCCGTTTAAATTTATACAGCCGCTTACAACTTCCGCACCTTCCGCAATGTCACGCGGCAGACTTTCTCCCGTCAATGCCACTGTATCAAGCGTAGACTTACCGGAAACAATCACGCCGTCAATGGGAATTTTTTCACCCGGCTTAACAATAATTTCCGTGCCGACTTCAACTTCATCAGGATCAATTTGTTCAATGCCGTTTTCAGTTTCGACATTTGCAAAGTCAGGGCGAATATCCATAAGCGCGGAAATGTCACGCCGACTTTTACCTATCGCGTAGCTCTGAAAAAATTCGCCGATTTGATAAAAAAGCATGACGGCAACCGCTTCTGTATAATCGCCGTCGCTCCAAATGGCAAGTCCCATCGCGCCGAGTGTCGCAACCGCCATTAAAAAATGTTCATCAAGTGCGCGAAGATTTTTTATGCCTTTCACCGCCTTGATTAAAATGTCGTAGCCTACTACAAGGTATGGAATTAAGTATAAAAAAAATCGTGCCGCGCCGGTTGACGGGATAAATTCCAACACAACCATTAATACTGCGGCAACGATAATTCGGATTAAATTTTTCTTCTGTTTTGGTGTCAAAATGTTTCTTCCTTAAAAATTTTTCATGTCACAAAAATACTTCGCAGTCATCATCAACTTTTCTGCAACGTTCGCGGACGTTTTTCATGACGGCTTTATAATCCTGCCCGTCTTCAAATTCGACAATCATTTTAAGCGTCATAAAATTTACTGTAGCATTTTTCACTCCTTTGGTATTGTTCGCCGCCTCTTCCATTAAGTTAGCGCAATTCGCGCAGTCAGCGTCAATTTTAAAAGTTTTCTTCATACAAATTACCTCTTGAAAATACGTTATTGAAAATTTTTTTCATATTATATCACTGCCGTTTGAATATTGCAATTATAGAGGGTAGAGGGTAGAAAAATCTAATCCCTGCTCCCTGCTCCCTAATCCCTGTTCCCTAATCCCTAAATTTTCCCTTGCCGATTTTTAATTCTAGCTTTATAATCGTAAAACTAAACCGTAAATTCAAAGAAAAGCAGGTGAAAAAATTGGCAGTAAAAATAAACACAATGGCAACGCCGACATCGCCTTTTGAAATAATGCATGAAACAAGCGGAGACCGCGTGCAGGAGAAAACAAATTCATTTTCGGATGAACTTTTTTCTCAGCAAGATGAAGGCGTAATTTCGCATGAAGAAATGGAAGCCATGCTTAAAAAGATTGACGAGCAGGCAGGCAGGTTGACAAGAACGCCGACGTACGACGAATTGAAAGAGTATCGCACGTTGATAAAAAATTTTGTAAGTGCGGCAGTCAGCGGTATGTATGAACTCAATATTCAATCAGGCTGGGACAGAATGGGTAGACAGCGCGTTTTTACGACGGTACGAAAAATAGATCGTAAGCTTGAAGAAATGGCGGAAAAAATTCGTCTCGGTCAAGCTGATAAATTGGACGTTGTGGCAAGTCACGACGCGATTCGCGGCATGCTTGTCGATTTGTATATGTAGGAGTTAGAGGGTAGAGGGTAGATTGTAGAGGGTAGGAGGTATGTTTTAACTACTAACTACTCACTACTTACTACTTACTATCATGAACGATTATAAAATATGTAGGAGTTAGCGGTTAGCTTTTAGGTGTTAGGGGGTAGAGGGTAGATTGTAGAGGGTAGGAGGTAGGTTTTAACTACTAACTACTCACTACTTACTACTTACTATCATGAACGATTATAAATTCAGTTGGAAAAAAATTACAGGCAACACAGAAAAAGTTGCGCGCTTAAAAAAGTTTGCCGAAGAAAAAAAATTCCCGCACGCAGTACTTTTTTCCGGTGTCGAGGGAACCGGTAAACGCAAAATTGCCGAAACCTGCGCGGCGGCGTTGCTCTGCGAAAATTTACAAGACGGTGAACCTTGCGGCACTTGCGATAACTGCAAACTTATGGCGGCAGGTACTCACCCCGATTTTTACGTTGTTGAACCGGACGCCACAAAGACAATGCGCAATATTAAAATAGATCAGATTCGCGATTTGCAACGTGAAGCGTCACTTAGACCGGTGCAGGCTGAAAGGCGCGTAGTTATAATTGACGGCGCGGAATTTATGAATAAAGCCGCCGCAAACTGTATCTTGAAAACTTTGGAAGAGCCGCCAAGCCAAACAATTTTTATTCTGCTTACGGCTAATCGCGCGGGACTTCTGCTTACAATTCGCTCACGGTGCATGACGATAAATTTTGACAGATTGACGGACGCGCAGATTTACGAATCACTTATCGCGCAGGGTATTGACGAAGTTACGGCTAAAAAAATTTCTGCGATATCGGACGGCAGTTTGGGACGTGCTTTAGAGTTGGAAAAATCCGGCGGTTACGAACTGCGCGACGATGCTTTAACTTTGATTCGCCAACTTTGCAACAATGAACTTACCGACGAAATTATTTTTGCAAAGGGAAAAATTTATGAAAAATGGTCACGTGAAAAATTTTTCAACTTCGTGACATACATACAAAAATTTTTGCGTGATATTTTTTTATTCAATCAAGCCGAGCTTTACAACGAAGATTTACGAGATAAATTGGCAGAGATAAAAATTTCTGAAACAATTTTGCACCAAATGATTTATGAAGGTACACAGACACAAAGGCGGCTTAAATCCAATGCAAGCTTGAGACTTTTAGCCGAAGCGTACTTAATGCGGCTAAGAATAGCCGTGAACTTTTGATAAAAGGAAGATTTTGAATTGCAGAAAGTAATAGGAGTGCGGTTTAAACCGGCAGGAAAAATTTACCTGTTTGATCCGGGCGACTACCAAGTAGAAAAGGGAGATTCAGTAATAGTTGACACTTCGCAAGGCTTAGAATATGGCGAAGTAGTAATCGGAGTACATGAAATTCCGCAAGCCGAAAATCCCGCAGGTACACTACCTGCACCTAGAAAAATTCATCGTAAGGCGACACGCGCAGATTTAGCACGCATTGCCGAAAATAGACTCCGTGAAAAAGAAGCGTTTGAAATTTGTCAAGAAAAAATTCGTGAACACCGCTTGCCAATGCATTTAATCAATGCGCGCTACACTTTTGACGTGACTAAAATTATTTTTTATTTTACGGCGGAAGTACGCGTAGATTTTCGCAACTTAGTCAGAGATTTGGCATACATTTTCAGAACGCGAATTGAACTGCGTCAAGTAGGCGTACGCGAAGAAGCAAAACTTTTAGGCGGCGTAGGCTGTTGTGGACGTAAACTTTGCTGTACGACGTTTTTAGGCGATTTCACGCAGGTTTCTATACGTATGGCTAAGGAACAAAACCTTTCGCTTAATCCCACAAAAATTTCCGGCATATGCGGACGCCTTCTGTGTTGCTTGAAATTTGAAAGTGACTACTACCATGAATGTTATGTGAAAAATAATCCTACTTTTGAGCCGCAACAAAACGACCGCGTAATTTTGGACGAAGGAGAAGGACGCATTGTCTCGATTAATCCTTCGCGCAGAACTGCTACCGTGCTTTTGGACTCTAAAAAAACCGTCGTGGCAAGCTGGGAAAATCTTATGCCGGTTGACAATGAATCATTCAGCCGAATACCGAAAGATGAACTCATTCAAGATGACTTTTTTGACTTTGTAGACGGCAACACTTCCCCTACGTTAAACGCAGAACCTTTACCTGAAGAAAATTTACCGTCGCCTAAAGTAAATTTCCCGCCTAAAGATAATAGAACTTCTTCACCGAAATTTCCCAATCGTAACGAAAATAAACAGATTGCAAAAAAAGCATCCGACGAAAATAAAAAGCCGTGGATAAAACGTCCGCGCAAACCTCGTCGTCCTCATGGAAAATTCAATTAAATATAAATGTCGCTTTTACGAAAGGGGAATTTTTTATGAATGCCATTGGTATTGATTTAGGCACTACAAATTCTGTTGCGTGTACCGTGAAAAACGGACAATTTCACTTTCTAAAATTTTCAGGCAAGGATTTATTGCCGTCCGCCATATTGGTAAACAATGAAAAAATTACTGTCGGAAAGTCTGCCATAACTAAATCCATTATAAACGCAGATAAATTTATATCTTCTGCTAAAACGTATATGGGCGACCTTTCGCATACTTGGGATATTGACGGAAAAAAATTCACTGCTACGGATGTTGCCGCCGAAGTTTTAAAAGAAATTTATAAAGTTGCCAAAAAATTTTTTGCTAATGACGATGAAATAACTGTCGTAATAACCGTTCCCGCGCAGTTTTCATTTGACCAACGCGCAGAAACAAAAAAAGCCGGCGAAATGGCAGGCTTTAAGGTTAAACAAATTTTGGCAGAGCCGATAGCTGCTGCTATGGCTTATGCTTTCGACGCCAAAAAAAATGAAAAAATTTATGTGGTAGATTTGGGCGGCGGAACTTTTGACGTAGCTTTATTGGAGTCTCAAGGCGGTAATTACTACAAAACTCTTATGGTTGACGGTAACCGAACTTTAGGCGGCGATGATTTTACAAAAGCCGTTGTCGAATTGATGATGAGTGAGATACGAAAAAGTATAGGTGTAGATTTGTCGACACAAGAAAAATCTAAGTTGAGTAAAATAGATTACGCAAGTGCTCTACAAAAACTTTATAATGAAGCCAACAAAAAAAAGTGTGCCCTGAGTACGTCTGAATCTGAAGACATAAGATTGGTGAATTTGTTTCCATACAAAAGCGGCTATTACGATTTAAATATGACGGTTACACGAGAAGATTTTTTACAAGAAGCCGCGCCGTTTGTTCGTGAAGTTGAAAATGTCATACGCCGTTCATTCGACGATATAAACTTCACGGAAGAAGATGTCGACCGAGTTATATTGGTAGGCGGCTCTGCAAATATGCCGTTTGTAAGGAATTGCGTCCAAAAAATTTTTGACAAAGAACCTTATTCCGATAAAGATTTATCTAAATTGGTTGCTATGGGTGCCGCAATTTTGGCTGATGACGAACTCGGCAACGGTATTCAGCAACACGATATCATTTCACATTCTTTCGGCGTGGAAGTGCTTGGTAAACGTATGGCAAAAATGCTACATAAAAATGAAGAGTATCCTTGCGAATTCACTGACACTTTTTACACAGTCGACGATTATCAAGAAGCAGTTGAAATCAATGCTTATGAAGGCGAAGACACCGAGCATGTCGATAACAATCGATACATAGGCGGCTTTGTGTTGGAAGACATAGAAAGAGCGCCTGCCGGTAAAGAAATTGTCGTGCAGTTTAAATTTGACAAAAACTGTATCCTACACGTAATGGCAAGAGATCCAAAATATCCCGACGTAGAAAAAGAAGTTCATCTGAATCCATACTACGGTACAGAAAATGAATCCCAATAAACTTTTTCGGCAAAATCATCTTTAAGATGTGAAAAAATTTTGCCGCATATAATTAAACTTTCTTCCTCTGTTGCTTTAATAAGTGGCACGAGGAATTTATTTTTGCCTATTTTTCTATAAACTGTGCTTAAAAACTTTTTGAAATATCATAAGACAAAGTATATAATCAAACTTGATCACGTTTAGAAAATTTAAGTCACTTTTTATTGGGAGGTAATTATTTTGGCTGAAAAGCAGGATTTGTTTAGTTGCCACTCTTTGCAGGAGGCGGCAGGAAAATTTTCATTGACCGAGCTTGTAAACTTCGCAATGAAAAATACTTTAAGCGGCTGGCTTGCAGAAAACTTTTACTTAGACGAGAGCGAAAAAATTTCCGCCGCTATAAAAAATGAAGTTGACGACGCTGAATTTAAACTTCTCATCTGCAAAATTTTTAACCTTGACTTCGCCGAATTGTCCGAAAGTGACATTGATAAAATTTCCGCGCATATCGCCAAAAATCAGCGCAAAGAAATTTTTTTTAAGTACGCCGACACTGATAAAAAGTCTGCTTACGTCATTAATCAAGGCGAACTTGTCAAGGCGTTGCGTAACGGTGCAGAAATACTGTATCTTGACGGCGCGGAATTCAGAATCCCCGTTGCATTGGAAAATAAAATTTATGTCGGCATAAACAACGCCGTAATTGATTTTACGCATGACAGCGACATTGACCTTGACGCGAAAAATATCGTGTTGGAAGACCTTCAAATTTTCCTGCACTACCCCATTACCGTTAAAGCCGAAAATTCCAAAAATCTTAAAATTATCAACGGCACTAAAAAAGCTCTCGGCGTTCACCCTACACTGAAAGAAATTTTTGAAATTCTGCGCGGCAGGAATGCATTTGAATCAGCTGAAAAATTCCGTCGTCGTGCTGAAAATATTCGCGGCGCGGCGGTTGGTACAATCCTGCTTGAAGATAAAAATTACAACTACGACGCTGAATATTTTTCCGTACAGCCGAATTGGAATTTTGAATACATTGCCGTATTGAAAGACTACGCGCAGGATAAAATTTTTACCGTAAAGCTTGATCATGCCAATGCCGAACTGCTTTACCAAAATGAACGCAAACTTCAAATTTTTGCCGACCTTACCTACATTGACGGCAGAATTACGATTTTGAATTTGTATCTTGAAACAAACACGCTCGGCAGAATCAACATTGAAAGTATTCTGCGCGAAGTTGAAATTAAACTTGACGCCGGAAGTTCAAACGCTGAAAATGCAGGTTACGGCTTGGAAATCATAACCGCGTACAAAGATTGAGGTTTAATAATGAGAGCTTTTCAAACTTTTCGCACGCGTAATAATCCCGCCTTTCAACTTGCCGACTTTGAAATTTTCACAATGATTCTTTCTGCCCTTGAATGGAAAAAGTACAACGGCGAAATTTTTTTGTACACTGATTCTGTCGGCAAAAAA
>CAJOKY010000111.1 GCA_905235425.1 uncultured Selenomonadaceae bacterium | reverse complement strand
TTAATGAATTATTTTTTTTCAAAGTTTTTCCTTGTAATAAAAACCTAAACAATAATTCAAATTCAACAACTCATAATGAAAACAATTGTTATTTTTATCATATTTCATCTTTATATAGTAATAATAATTCTATTAAATCAAAAGATAGAAGAAGAGAACCTATACAATTTTTCGAATTCTTCAAAAAATTATTACTTAAATTAAAAAGCCAAGAAAATTATACAGTGTTTCTTGATAAAATTTTTGAATTAAAAAATAATGAAAATAATTTTAATTATTATTTTGATACAATGCCTATAGAAATATTAGATGAATATATATCTGTTAATGAGTGTTGCAATAACGAAATTGAATTTAATTATCATATAAATAGATATAAAAAAAATATTTGCAGATTTTCCAAATTCTTAAAAAGGTGTAATAATAAATTTTGTTACTCTAAACATATATACCATAATTCTGACGGAATTGATAAGGAAAGAAATAAAGAAAATAATAATATAAATATTATTAACAATAATATAAATATTAGTAAAAGCGAAGAAATTGTCGATAAAGGAATAATCAATTTCAGAAATATAATAAATAAATGGCAAGAAAAAAATGAACTAAAATTTAGTCAAATAATTAATACATATAATTATATTTTATCTTTTGAAAACAAATATTTATCTTCGACTCAGAATAATAAAATAAAAGAAGATTTCGTTATTTTTAAAAAATGGTATGAAAGCAATGACAACAAAAATGAAAAATATATTAGTTATAGAATATTAATGCAATATAAAGAAGAAGTTAATTTAGATCGGAATTCACAAATAATTAATAATATATATAAATCAATACAATTAGTAAATGATTTGAATGATTTATCACAATTAAATAAAAATAGTAATTTATTAGAAACCTTAAATATAAATACAAATGTTATCTATATATCGAAATATCCGATTATAAAAAAAGCAGAAATTGTAAAATATGTATATGCCATGATAAATTCAAGTGATGGTGCTATAATATATGGAGGCCATGAAAATAATAATAGTATAAAAGGGATTAGTCTGAATAGGAAAGAAAGAGATAAATTTAAAATATGGTTTAATTCTGAATTTATTAAAATATTAATAAAGTATGAAGATAATTTGCAATATGATTTTTATGATTTGAATAATAATTTAAATGATGAATGTGTTTTAGTGATTAAAATTAAAAAAATAAAAAGTTATAAATTTCTGATAAAATTTCCGGCGAAATGCTTAATAATAAAAGAAAAATTTTTGATAAAAAATAATAATAAAAAAAATGTGTTATTAAATGAAGAAAATATTAAAGAATGCGATCTTAGAGAATATTTGGAAATATTAAGAAAAAAATTATTGGAACATTATGCAGAAAAATTCAATGTCGAAGATATTTTCATTAATCATCTTGTAGAGCTTAATCAAGCTGTCAGCGTCAATTTTTTTTGTGAAATAAACTTTCGCAGCTGAGCCGCTGTAATTTGTGCCGGTAACATTTTTACTGCCGATAACCGGCGCTTGAGATATTTTGATTGTTTCAGCCATTTTACCACCCTTTTCAAGTAAACTACATTCAAAATTTTTGTAACTGACATTTAACTCAATGAAATTATAATATTCGGTAGTGACTATCGGTCAAGTACTTTTAAAAATTTTTTTCAATAAAAAAACGCCCCGACCAATTCGGAGCGTCTGAAATTAAATTTAAATGTACGTCAACAAAATATCGGCAACGCCTTCAATCTGCCATTTGCCGGAATCTGCGGGAAGGAAAAATGTATCGCCTTTCTTGTAGTTTAACGTTTCAATGCCGACAGAAATAATTCCGCGACCGTCCAAAATTAAAACACTTAGAAAAGATTTTTCTGTTACCGTACCTGCAAGCCGCGACGTAATTTTACCGTCCAAAGAAATTTTGTCTACATTGAAATAATCGCAGGCGGCAAGGTGCGGATATTTTTTTTCTGACAAATCAGTTGCGCTTAAGTCTGCAACATCAAGCGCCTTGTCAATGTGCAATTCGCGTTTATTTCCGTCAGCACCGATACGCCCGTAATCATAAATGCGGTATGAAACATTGGAACTTTGTTGAACTTCTGCAAGCAAAATTCCCTTGCCGATTGAGTGAATCGTACCGGCGGGAATGAAAAAGCAATCGCCTTTCTTTACATAAATCTTTTTTAAAATATCTGTCAACGTTTCATTTTCAATACGTTCTGCAAATTTTTTTTTGGAGATACGACGATTTAAACCCAGATAAATGAAAGAATCAGGCGCGGCGTCGATAATGTACCACATTTCGTGCTTGCCGAGTTGATTTTCAAATTTTTGTGCGTACTTATCGGAAGGATGAACTTGTACCGATAAATTATCCTGCGCGTCAATCAGTTTTATCAGTACGGGAAATTCTTCAACATGACAATTTTCGCCCAAAACTTTTGAACCTTCTGCGGCAAGATATTCACGAAAACTTTTTCCTGCGTACTTGCCGTTTAATATAGTTGACGCGCCGTCTTTGTGCGCCGACAAAATCCACGCTTCGGCTAAAATTTCGCCGTCGTAATTTATGCCGTATTCATCGATTAAACGCCTTCCGCCCCATAAATAATTTTTGCAGGCAGGTGCTAATTTTAAAATGCTTATCGAAATCACCTCTATTGAGTTTTTAGTAAGTAGTGAGTAGTTAGTAGTGAGTAGTGAGTAGTGGGTAGTGTTTACCGGCTACAAGCTAATTTCTTTCTTTGTCGTTTGAATCGCCCGGCGACGGTACATCATCATAGGCAGGCGCAGGTTCATAAACCGGCTCGGACGAAGGCGCGGGAGGGGGATCATAAATCGGCTCATAATTTTCTGCCGGCGGGCTGTCTTGCGTATCGCGATAACCAGGATTATAAGCATTTTCATCGCCCAAATTATGTTCTGCGCCGTTGTAATTATCATAACCTGGCGAATAATTATAGTTATCGTTGTACGAAGGCTCGGAGTAATTGTCATTGCGATTTTGCGAAGAATAATTGTCCTCATAATAACCGCCGTCATCTTGCCGTGAGTTATTGCCGCCGCCGTTGTCATAATTATTTGTTGCGGGAGGTTCGCCGTGATATTCCGGCGTCAATCTTTCAAAATCATGCGCAGGCGTATTAAGCAAGGCATTTTGCATGAACATGCTCCAAATAAGCGCGGGAATACCGCCGCCCATAATTCCGGCAAGCGGCGTATTGTCATCATTGCCTACCCAAACGCCTGCAACTAAATCCGGCGTGTAACCTACAAACCACGCGTCATGATAATCGCTTGTCGTACCGGTTTTACCTGCGGCAGGGCGTCCAATCTGCGCGGCTCTGCCTGTACCGCGTTTAATAACGTCTTCAAGCATACTCGTTAAAGCCGACGCACTTTCAGGAGTTACAACCTGCTTGCCTTCAGGTACAGCCTCTTCCAAAATATTTCCGTTACGATCAAGCACTTTCGTAATGACAATGTGCGGAATATAAACGCCGCTGTTTGCAAAGGTACAATAAGCGTTGGTAATTTCCAACGGCGTCACGCCGCGAGTCAAGCCGCCCAATGCAGTAGAGTAGTTATTGTCATTTACCGGCCCGTCCAATACAAAAGTTGAAATGCCCATTTCGTAAGCGTAATTAATCGCTTGATACATACCGAGCGCCGCCGCAATTTTTACGGTAGGAACATTCATTGAGAAAGTTGCAACGGTGCGCATTGTGACAGAACCGGAAAACCTGCCGCTGTCATTTTGCGGTGACCAGCCGTCAATCGTTATGGGACTGTCTTCAATCACTGTATCCGGCGTAAAATTATTTTCCAGCGCCGCGATAAATACAAAGGGCTTAAACGCTGAACCCGGTTGACGCTCTGCCATTGATGCGCGGTTGAATTGGTCTGTACCGCGACCGCCTACCATTGCCTTAACATAGCCTGTTTTGGGGTCTATCGCGACAACCGCGCCTTGCGGTTGAATAACGCCGTTAGCGTCCGTGTAATCCGACGGCAGGTAGGTTAAAAGCGCCTGCTCCGCCATACGCTGTACGTCTAAATCAATCGTCGTGTAAACTTTCAAGCCTTCCTTGTAAAGCGCATCCGCACCGTATTTTTCAACCATGACATTAGTCACGTAATTTATAAAGTACATTGCGTCTTTTTGTTCTTCGGGACGATTGGGCTGGGCAAAAACCAACTCAAAATCCTTAGCCTCACGCGCTTCACTCGGCGTTATGTAACGGTACTTAACCATTTGATCCAATACCAAATTACGGCGCTGAATTGCTGCCTGCATATTGTTAAACGGCGAATAGTAATTCGGACTCTTCGGAATACCCGCCAACAGTGCGCATTCCGACAAATTTAAATTCTCAACACTTTTATCAAAATAAATTTTCGCCGCCGCCTGTACGCCGTATGCACCTTGACCGAAATAAATTTGGTTCATGTACATTTCCAAAATTTCTTGCTTGGTGTACTGCTTTTCAATCTGCATTGCCAAAAATATTTCTTGAATCTTGCGTTTGAAAGTTCGCTCTTGCGTCAAGTAAGCATTTTTCGCCAGCTGTTGAGTGATTGTCGAGCCGCCTTCCGCAATTTCGTGTTTAGTTATGTTTGCATAGAAGGCGCGCATTAAACCTTTTGGATCAATGCCTTTGTGTTCATAAAATCGATTATCTTCAACGGCAATGAATGCGTGTTGCAAGTTTATCGGAACTTGTTCAATTTTCACCGGCATACGATTTTCGACGGCGTGAATGTTGGCAATTTCGTTTCCTGCAGAATCGTATATTTGCGAAGACGCCGGCGGCAGAATATCTTCTGAAATGTCGGGTTTAGCGTTTATATTCGCCGTAAAAAATCCTATTGCGACGCCTACCGCAGTGACGATCAAAAAAATTATGAGTCCAAAAAGAATTTTGAAAAATAATGTCAGTTTGTTTCGTGCGGCAACTCGTCTTTGACGCTCTGCAGAAGCGTCATTTTCTTGCTCAGACATAAAATTTTCCCTCCCGCGCAGATTTTACCACAAACTACCTTTACGCGTCGACAACTTTTTTATAATTAGGAATGAAAAAACTAATCGCTAATCAGGGAACAGGGAGCAGGGATTAGGGAGCAGTTTTTCTAATCCCTAAAAGCTAACAGCTAATCAGGGAACAGGGAGCAGGGATCAGGGAACAGTTTTCCTAAAAGCTAACCGCTAATCGCTAACAGCTAACAGCTAATCAGGGAACAGGGAACAGGGAACAGGGAACAGGGAGCAGGGATCAGGGAACAGTTTTTTTAACTAACCACTGATCCCTAATCCCTAATCCCTAAAATAAATTTGACAAGTCACCGAATTAATGTAAAATTTTATAAGCTATTGTAAATTTTTTAAGAGGTAATGTTTATGGCAGATTCGTTTAGCGAAAATAAATTATTCTCGGCTGACCTAATCAATGAAAATAAATTGTTTACAGCTGATTCTTTCGGCGAAAACAAAACCTTTTCAACTGATTCTTTCGGCGAAAATAAAACTTTTACGGCTGATTCGGTGTCAATTAAAAATGTAACCTTAGATAAAGTGGCAATGATTGTGATATGTGAAACGCCGGAAGACGCGCAAGCGCAAAATCAATTCTTTGCCGCGCATCAAGTTTATTTGCCGGAGCAATTTCAAGGTATGAAATTTGATTACTACGTGGCAATAAAAGAAGAGGCATGGGCTAAGACGTTTAATCAAATTCAGAGAGAGATTAACGCGAAATACAAAATTTATATCACGACGCCGGTTAAAATTTTTAATCCTTCCATTGTAGTGAGTATTTTGACGCCGTTTTTATGGAATAGCAATTTCGGTATGTTAGGTTTATACGGCTCGGAAATGCCTTTCACCGGCGATTATAAAAGTGCCAAAAATATTTACGGCAGATATTCATATATCAACGCGGAAGATGAAATTAAAAATTACGAAGGCAAAACGCCGTTGCTTTATCAAAATGTGACTATGATTGATTCCGGCATTTTTGCCACGTCTCAAGACATACCTTTTGATGAAGATATTTCAGACGAATTTTTAATGGCGGCGCAGTGTTGCAGATGTCGCCGCGCAGGTTATGATATCGGCGTAGCTTATGCTGAATTCTTGAATAACGGCGGATTTGCATTTGTAAAAGATCGTTGCCTTTATAATCCTGCCGATGATGCGGAAGATTATCAAGCCAAGCTGAAAATTTTTACCGAGCGCTACAAAGATATTGTGACGCCGCTCATAAGCGTTTGCATACCGACATACAATCAGCCGACGTTTTGCGAAAAGGCTATGAAAAGCGCATTGGAGCAGACGTACCCAAATGTTGAAGTGATAATCGGCGACGACAGCACCAATGAAGATACAAAGGAAATGATTCAGCCGTACCTTGAAAAATATGATAACGTGAAATATTTTTATCACGGCGGGCCTTTAGGCGATAAAGGCGGTAAAAATACAACGTTTGTCATAAATAAAGCGTCCGGCGAATATATCAACGTGCTTTTCCACGACGACCTTTTGGCTAAAAATAAATTTGAACGTATGATGACATATTTTACACGCGACTTGGAAAATAAAATTTCGCTGACAATGTCCGCGCGTTTGGCTATTGATAAAGACGACAAAGTTATAAGCAGGATGAATGAATGGCAGCCTTTAGAAGACGCGATTTTAAGCGGTGAGGAAGTCTGCAGAAAACTTTTATTTGCGAGTGGCAATTTTTTAGGCGAACTTTCAACCGGTCTTCTCAGGCGAAAAGATTTGGTTACGAAGGACGCCGTAACAGGCGAAAAAATTTTTGATATCGGCGTATTTTGCGGCGTTAAGGACGTTGCATTTTTTGATGTCGGTACATGGCTTAATCTGTTGCAGTCCAATAAACATTGCGTCTACATATCAGAGCCGCTCAGCGCTTTTCGCCGTCACGACGCACAAAATACCTACGACCCCTTCATACAACTGCGAATGGTTGTCGAACTTATGAGCTACATTACAATTTCGTGGCTTAACAATTTATTTTTGCACAGTGAAGAGGAATATAAAACCGTTTGCAAAAGTTGGTTGCTTTTTTTCGATATGCATTACACTGAAGATGCCGGCGAATCCGACGACATAAAATTTTTGATGCGCGAAATTAAAAAGGTACGCGATTTTGTTATTGAAGATAAATTTTCTGAGGTATTGGACGGTTCAATAAAAATTTTGCTTGAAATGTTGCCGGAAAAAAATTCCGTACTTCCGCTTATTACCAAAAATGAAGATACGGGACTTTGGGAAAAAGCGACGGGATTAATCTGCACGGCAGGCAGAGGTGTTAGAATGCAAGTTGTAAAGTATATGTTTCAGCCGCACGGAGACGATCGCGGTCAGCTTGTGGCGTTGAAGAGTTCAAAGATATACCGTTTAGAATCAAGCGCGTTTACTATATGTATGACACAAAGGCGGGAGTGGTACGCGGCAAACATGCACATAAAAGCCTGGAACAAATTTTAGTTTGCATAACCGGTAGCTGTAAAATTCTTTTGGATAACGGTCACGAAAAAAAAATTGTACACCTTGAAAAGCCGTATGAAGGCTTGTACGTTTCAAAT
>CAJOKY010000110.1 GCA_905235425.1 uncultured Selenomonadaceae bacterium | reverse complement strand
CATGATGAAACTTTCGGAAAGTGAACTGCGCGAGGCGCGTAAAAATATCGGTATGATTTTTCAGCACTTCAACCTTTTGAGTTCCGCGACGGTTTACGATAACATTGCTTTCCCGCTGACTTTAGCCAATACGCCGAAAGATAAAATTGACAAGAAAGTCAGACCGCTTTTGGAACTTGTCGGCTTGAAAGACAAGGCTAAACAATATCCCGCGCAGTTAAGCGGCGGACAAAAACAGCGTGTAGGCATTGCCCGTGCATTGGCATCAGATCCGAAAATTTTACTTTGCGACGAGGCAACTTCCGCGCTTGATCCGCAAACTTAGACCTTATCAAAGTCATAAATAATAACCTGTCATTAACCGTCGTTGTCATAACTCACGAAATGCAGGTTATAAAGGAAATTTGTGACAAAGTAGCCGTAATTTCAAACGGCGTCATTGCGGAGAAAGGTTCCGTACTTGACGTGTTCACCAATCCGCAACATGAAATTACAAAAGAATTTATCAGCGTACTTTTGTCAAACGATTTACCGGCGGCATTTCGCGGCAGTGAAATTTCTACTGAAAGAGTTGAAGGCGCTTTACTTTTACTGCGGCTGATTTTTTTAGGCGACCGCGCAGATGATCCCGTACTTGCCGAAATGATTAGAAATTGTCATGGCATAGAATGTACCATGCTTTTCGGCAATTTGGATGAGATTCACGGCGTACCTTTCGGACGTTTTATCGTAGGCTTAAGCGGCAGTGAACAGGCTATTCAAAATGCGCTGAATTTTTTGAGCGGCAAGGATGTCCGCGTGGAGGTTATTGGTTATGTCAGAAGAAATAATTCCGCTGTTGACTAAGGCGCTCGGCGAAACAGTTTACATGGTCGTCATTTCAATGGCTATCGCGTCATTAATCGGCATACCGCTCGGTGTACTTTTGCATACCACAGACAAAGGGCAGGTGCTTGAAAATCTGCCGCTTAATCAAATAATAGGCTCGATTGTAAACGCGGTGCGTTCAATACCGTTTATAATTTTAATGGTAGCGATAATTCCCTTTACGCGGCTTTTAGTCGGCAGTGCGATTGGTACAACGGCGGCGATTGTACCGCTTGTCATTGCGTCAATACCGTTTATCGGCAGGCAGGTTGAAACGTCGCTTAAAGAAGTTCCTGCCGGTCTTGTTGAGGCGGCTTTATCAATGGGTGCAACTCCCGCGCAGATTATCACGAAAGTTTTATTGCCGGAAGCAATGCCGGGCATTGTATCACAGCTTACAACGGTTATAATTGCATTGGTCGGCGAATCGGCAATGGCAGGCGCGATAGGCGGCGGCGGCTTAGGGGATTTGGCTATTCGTTACGGCTATCAAAGATTCCGTCCCGAAATTATGTTGGCAACTGTCGTAGTGCTGATTGTATTGGTGCAATTAGTTCAGCTTTTAGGCAACGCCCTTGCAAAGAAATTGAATAAGCGCTGATTGACGCAACTCAATTAAAACGAAGAATATGGTCGCTGAATTCGGCGGCTATTTTTTTCTGATAAATTATTTCCCAAAAATTTTCTTTATGTGTAAGGACGTCACTGATTAAATCTGCGCGGCTTAATCCTACGAAAAGTGCCGCTGCCGCCGCTTGACAGTTAAAAGATTTTTGGGGATTAAATTCAATATCGGTGAAGGCGTCGTATTTTAAAATTTCTTCTGCCAAATCGGAATTTGAATGTAAAGCGTTTATGTAAAGCCAATCATAAAAATATGTTTTCGGCTCTAACGGAAAATCTTCGTTCAAAAAAATAAATCCTATTAAATCGCCGCTATTTTTAATTCGCTCATCTTTCTTAGCGTCGCGTGAATTTTTTTCCAGCAAGTCGACATAAGGACCGCCGTTTGAAAAAACCTTACTGCCTTGATAGGCACTTTCCACTGACAAAATTTTATCTGAATCATGATAACGAAATTGCAGATTAAACGCGCCGGCTTTTACGCCGAGAGGATTTTCACTTTTTGAAGAAATTTCCAAAACTTTTTTATCGGGATAAGTTTCATTGAAAGCGTCGTGCAGGCTTTTTATACTCAAATGTTTTTGCTTAGTAGAAAAGCCGCTGTAAAATTTAAATTCAATATCGACGCGCTCAACATACGGCGGAACGTCTTTTGCAAGATAAACGGGTCTGTTTGCCATTTTAATTTTTACCGTAATCCCAATCGTGACGCGGCTTAAAATAACTTTTATCAACACGGCAGGGAATATTCGGAAAAAGTTGCTGATTGGCATTTAACCACGTAGAATTTTCAAAAACAATGCCGACAAAATATTTTAGCGGAATATCGGCAAGACAAATTATTTCAGCTTGCGGATCAGTTGTTTCATTGTCACGTAATCGCCTGCCCTTGCGTTCGCCTTCAAACATTCTTTTGAAAGCGTCTAAAGTCATTCTCTCTTTCAACTTACGATAGCGCTCACTGTTGGCGGAGGCATTGGCGGCATGAAAGGCGCAGGGCAGAGTTGCCAAAATTTTTTCCGCGTCCAATAAAATTACCGCCCAATTTGTAGCATGTACTTTGTACTTAAAAAACATTTTGTAATTTGGAAAGGTTATGGAAAGTGACAGGGAATTTTTAAGATTGTCAAACCGATTATCGTCATTGTACGAATATTCAGCTGACATATTATCAAGATTTTTTCGCGTCAATAAACCATTCTGCGCGATGCTCGGCAAATTTTCAATGCGCGTGAAGTGTACAAAATGTTTTACTCTGCGCGATTTTGCAAAGGCTACAAAGTCATTGTCTGTTGGATTTATTTTCGGCGCATCGTCCATAAAAATTTTTTTTAGATGTAGAAATAAATTTACTGCTACGGAGATTAAATCATCCAAAATTTTTTTCAATTCCATTTAACCCACCTCTAAATATTTTTATAAGCGCGTATATCGACAATGCCGTTTTTGGCAGATACACTATCAATATTCAAGACACCGGCAGAATCTATTTTAATGTTGCCGGAATTTGACGCCGCATTTAATTTTGAAAAATCATAAATGCCGTTGTGAGTTATGTCAATATTTTTTGCCGCACCTTTAGCCGCAATGATACTTCCGCCGCCTGTATTAATTTCATCTGTCACTAAATGTTTTGTACCGGGATTGTAATGAATTTTTACAGTGCCGTCGTAAGATTTTATGTTGGATAAACATAAGCGTCGGAGACCCGTGACTTCAGTCGTGATAGAAGACGCTCTTCATATCCTTTTTGCTTGACTTTCTTTTTACATTAATGTAGGCTTATAAAGTATTCGGTAGACAATGTAGGAGTCTATTTTTGCTGTGTTTATACAGCTTGCAACTTACTGCATTGACAACAGGCATTTCATTTGTATGATCATTAGTCAGCGCGATTTGTTGAAATCGTAACTTTTGAGAAATTGTCAAATAGTGACGGTTTATTCTCAACCCTAATCAAAAGGCAACAAAGTACGCCAACGTGAGGAATATAAAAATGGTAATGAATTTTATGAAAACCGGTGTTCTCGTAGAAAAGAAATTCCGTGAATTTTTTATCCCAACTGTTTTGGCGTCAATGGCGGCGCAACTCGGCACGATTGTAAACGGGATTATCGTCGGAAATTTTATAAATGCCAATGCAATGGCGGCAATAAGCGCTTGCGTCCCTTTGAATCAGATAACTTACGCAACGGCTGTATTGATTGCCATAGGCTCATCAGCTTTAATCGCAGTCGCGGCGGGATCGCGTGACAAAGCAAAAGCCGATTACATTTTCAGCGTAGTTGTGGCGCTAAGTATTTTTTTTGCACTTCTGTTAGGGACAATTTTTGTTTCGCACGTGTATGAAATATCAAAAATCTTAACGTCCGTCGAAGATTTAAGAATTTTGATGTATGAATACTTGATAATCATGGTTTGGCGTTGTCCGCTGTTTTTGCTTTCATTTACGTGGCAAACACTTCTGCGCACTGACGGAATGGCAAAAATTGTAAGTCGCGGAATTTTAATCGGGCAAAGTTTAAACGTAGCTTTGAGCTTTTTACTCGTTAGCAATGGCTTCGGCATACAAGGCGCCGGCATTGCGCTGATTTCAAGTGACATTATCGCCATTTCGTACATGCTTAAGAGATATTTTTCAGCAAGCGAACGCACTAGAAATTTTTGCTCCATTTTTGATAATTTCGGTAACCTATTCAAACAGGTTTTTGAACTTTTAAAATCGGGATTTCCTGCGGCGATAAGTACCGGCTTGATATCCATTAAAATTTGGGCAATTTATCAGATACTCGGCGAAATTGGCGGCGCTGATTCAATGACTTTGTACGCTGTTTGCATGGCGTGCCTTTCCGTCATTTCAATGTGTATTGCCGGATGCAACGGCGCAATGATGCCGGTAGTCGGTATGATTTATGGCGAAAGAGATTTTGCAGGCGTGCGAAGTTTAGTAAAGTACGTTTTAAAATTCGCATTGAAATTGTCGGGAGCTTTCGTTGCCTTTGCAATAATCTGTCCTCAAGTAATTTTGTCGCTGTACAATATCCCTGAAAATCTTTTTGCAGAAGGTTCAACGGCGTTAAGGCTATTTTCAATCAGCTTGCTTGGCGTAACGATAACTTTTTTAGTGATGTACTATTATTCAACAATTAAGCGCAGAACCGTTGCAAATATTTTGTCTGTCACAGAAGGCATTTTGGTAGTAGTACCGGCAGCGTGGATCTTGTCAAAACAGTTCGGACTTACCGGCGTATGGATTGCCTTCATTTTGGCGGAAGTTGCAGGATTTTTGATGATATGGATTTACAGCAGGTATGTCTGCAAAAATTCAGGCGGCAAGCTGAATGATATCTTCTTAATTGAAAGTAATGATTCGGCATTGATTATGGACGTGTCACTAAATGCCAATACAGAAAATGCCGCCAAAATCTCAAACTCTGCAAAAAAAATTCTTGAAGAGAGAAAATTTGATAAAACCGTTGCGGTGAAAGTCGGCGTTGCACTTGAAGAAATGACGCTGAATATTGAAAAATTTAATGCCGGCAAAAAAATTGACGTTGATGTAAGAATAAAGCAGGAAGATAAAAAAGTTGTTATATCACTGCGTGACAACGGTAAAAGCTTTAACCCTCTTGAATACTCGGTAGAAGAAGAAGAAAATTTGCATACAGATGGAATTATGCTGTTGAAAAGTTTGGCGAGCAACATAAAATATAGCCGTGTTTTATCGCTAAATCAAACTTTGATTGAAATATGAGTATTAATTTGTTTGCAGTTGACATTTCTGCGCGGCTGAATTATTCTGTTGATAATTTTTTGAAATATTTTTCGCATGAACGGCAGAAAAACATTTTGTCATATCGTTTCAACGCTGACAGAAATAGAACTGTTTGGACAGAATTGCTGGCAAGAAAGGTTATTGCCGAAAAATTTTTTTGTTCGTTTGAAAAAGTTCAAATTTACCGTGACATTAGCGGCAAGCCGCATGTAAAAGATTTTCCCGTAGAAATAAGTTTGTCGCACGCGGGAAATTGGATTGTCTGCAGTGTCGGTGAAGTTGAAAGCGGCGTTGACGTGGAAGTTGATTCAAGCGCTGCTATGGAAATTGCCGAAAAATTTTTCTTGCCGAGCGAATACCAAAAAATTATTTCATTGAATAAAAATCTGCGCGGACAACAATTTTTGAGATATTGGACGATAAAGGAAAGCTACTTTAAACTTACAAGCGATGAAAAATTTTTACAAGTTGACAGTGAAAAAATCCTTGCAAGTGACGGCAAAGTTGTAGGCAAAAATTTTTTCTTGAATGGCGGCGCAGTTGTAGGTATCTGTACATACAAATAAGGGGTGGAATTTTGATGAAAAGTGCGCCTTTGTCGCAAACTCAACTTGGAATTTATTTTGATTGCCTGAATATGCCGGAAAAAACTGCATATAACGGACATTTTTTATTGAAGCTTGACAACAGCATTGATTTAAATTTATTGGCAAGAGCGATTGAAAAAACCGTTGCCGCACATCCTGCCATAAATGCACGTATTGTAGAGCGTGACGGTGAACCTTTTCAAAGTTTTGTATCGGAAGATTATCAGCAAACTGTTGAAACAATTTACGAACAAGACTTGCAAAAGAGATTAGCTGAACTTGTCGTCGAACCGCTTGAACTTCACGGCGGCAGATTGTTCAGATTTAACTTGATTCAAACTGAAAACGCGAAATATCTTTTGCGAACGACGCATCACGTTTCTTTCGACAGATCAGCGGCGAATATTTTTTTTGATGACGTGGCAAAGTTTTATGAAAATCTTGACGCTGACATTTCTGCTGAAAGTTATGACGCTATAGATGCCGCCAATGATGAAATTAAGGCGCGGTCTACTGAAATATTCACGCAGGCAAAAAATTGGTACGAAAAAACTTTTGGCGGCATTGATATTGAGGCTTTACCTATTCCCGACCGTAACGAAGAAAAAATTTCTTTCGACATATTCACGAAAACTTTTCCGCTTGAATATTCAACTTTAAAAAATTTCTGCAGGGCAAATAAAATTTCCGCGTCCGCATTGACTTCAGCGGCATTTGCTTTAACTGTCGGCACGTACACCAATCAGCAAGAATCGCTTTTTTCAACGATTTATCACGGACGCAATGACCGTACAAAGCACATTGTCGGTATGTTCGTTAAAACTTTGCCGGTTTATTGCCGGTGGACAGGCGATAAAAAAATTTCCGAACTTCTAGCCGAAATGACGGAGCAAATTCAATCTGCGCGTGACAACGATTTATTTTCATATGCGGACTTGAATAAAATTTGCCCTATGAACAACGCGCCGATGTTTGCCTATCACGGTATGATTAAAACCGTAGCTGAATTTTGCGGTAAGCCTTGCACTGAAGAAATTTTAGATAAAAAGACGACGGGGAATAATCTTGCCGTTGAGTTGCTGGCTGATTCTGACAAAATGCAACTTCACATTGAATATAATTCTGCGCGGTATTCAGAAAAGTTCATTGAAAATTTTGCCGCCTGCTATGAAAATGTTTTACGTCAACTTATGACAAAGACGTTTGCGCGTGAAATTGAATTGTGCGATCCCGCGCAGATTGAACAGCTTGACGCCTTTAACGCTACCGAAGTCGATTACGACAAAACTCAAACTGTTGTAAGCCTTTTTGAAACGGCGGCTGAAAAATTCTCCGCCAATACAGCGATAATTTTTGAGAATAAAAAACTTACTTACAGCGAAATTAATAAAATTTCAAATGACATTGCCGCGTACATTTTAAGTAAAAATATTTCTGTAGGCGATGTCGCGTCAATTTTGATTCCGCGCTGTGAATTTATGCCGATTGCCGCACTTGGCGCATCAAAAACAGGTTGCGCTTATCAGCCGCTTGATCCGACCTATCCGCCTGAGCGCCTTAACTTTATGATTAAAGACGCTGCCGCAAAAATTTTAATCACAACAAAGGAATTGCGAAATTTAATCACAGATTTTGACGGCGAAATTTTATTCATTGATGAAATTCCGCATGCAGAAAAATTTTCTCTGCCCGAAGTCAAGCCCGAAGACGTTTTTATATTGCTGTATACAAGCGGTTCAACGGGCGTTCCGAAAGGCGTCCGCCTCACTCACAAAAATCTTGTCTGCTTTATAGATTGGTATAAAAAATTTTACGGCTTAAATGAAAGTCATTGCGTCGGCGCTTATGCAAGTTTCGGTTTTGATGCGAATATGTTTGATACTTATCCCGCGTTGACGAGCGGCGCGGCGTTGTGCATTGTTCCTGAAGAA
>CAJOKY010000109.1 GCA_905235425.1 uncultured Selenomonadaceae bacterium | reverse complement strand
CCGCGCGGGTCATTGTCGGGGTTTTTATAACGCGCGTCCATTTCTGCAGTACGCGGCAAAAGATTTGGACGCCATACAGATTTATTTTTTGCATAAACCAAAATGAAGTCGTGGCTGTCAGATAAATACTTGGCGTCATTTTGCGGCGAATATTTTTTTTCCCAAATGACATTGCAAATAAAATTCTGCGCGCCAAAAATTTCATTGCAGATATCGCGCAGAAAATTTTGTTCGTTATCGTCAATGCTGATAAAAATGGCGCCGTCATCTGATAAAAGCCGTTTCAGCAATTTTAAACGCGGGTACATCATACAAAGCCATTTATCATGACGGCTATAATCTTCGCCCTCACGTCCGACAACTTGCCCAATCCATTTTTGAATTTGCGGCGAATTGACGTTGTCATTGTAAACCCAGCCTTCATTGCCGGTATTATAAGGCGGGTCGATATAAATACATTTGACTTTGCCTTCATACAGCGGCAAGAGAGATTTTAAAGCCGTGAGGTTATCACCGTGAATAATTTTATTATCGGTAATGCCGCCGTGATTGTAAATGTGATTGAGTACATGGTAGGGTACGTGCGCGGCGTAGTTTACAACTTTTTCTTTACCGAGCCAATTTAAAGTAGGCAAAAAATTTCTCCTTTCTACCAGCGTAATTTTTTCTGCCAATTCTGCAATTCGGCTTGACTAAGCGGCAAGTCAATTTCCTGCCCATTGTCATAGAAAAATTTAAATCGCACTTCCTTAGCGGCAGGGACGCCTTTCAAGCTTTCTTTAGGCAGGCTGACAAACAATTTATTTTCGTGCTTGAATTGCAGTTGAGTCTGTCTTGTAGCGGCGGGCAGTTCAAATTCTTCGTCGTCAACATAAAGCGTAGCTTGCGGCAGAAGTTTAGCACTGTCAAAGCGATAATCCCATAAATTTAAAACGCCGCCTTCCAAGTTGCCTTTGCCGTCGCGTGAAATTTGAAATTCCGTCGTCGCATATTCTTCAAGCGTTGAAACTTGTCGGTGATCGTAGTTCCAAACATAAAACATACCGAAAGCGCCGATACCGATAAAGACAATGCCGAACGCTATAAAAATTTTATGTAACACTTATTTAACTCCAAAAATTTTTCAAGCGGCAATTTTCTTGAAATCAACTACCACAATATCTGTTAAAGAATTTTTTACATTATCGACAATTTTTTCAATGTCGCGAATAATTCTGCCGCTGTAAATAATCTCGTCACATTCCGCGCATTTTCTGCAGGGAATATTTCTGATAACCAAAATACAATCATCAAATTCAAAAACATCTGTTGTTTTGTCCATGAAGGTTTCGGCGCCACATTTAATACACTTCATATTTACTGCGCCTCCCTTCTTGTAATTTTACGTCAAAACCAAACTTTCTTGCAAATTTATGGCATCTTTATCAAGATTTTGCCAAGTTTCCTCGTCGTATTTTTCTTTATCAAACATTACAAAAGTGGCAAAACTGCCTTCGGGAAGGTCTAAAAGTTTTATCGAAAGTATACTACTCGGTACGGGATAATCTTTTTCATCGACGTTTTCAAGCATACAACCGATAGCCTCTTGAGCCATAAACATACACTCTTCGATATTATCGCCTTGAGTAAAGCAACCTTTAATATCAGGTACGGTTACCACAAAGCCATCTGAATTTTTTTTAGGCTCAAAAATTGCAGGATAAAAATGTTTCATAAGTCAATCCTCCAATTCCAATTCATTAAGAATCTTTCGCCACAAAACGTCATCGATAATTTTAAAACAGACCGCTGATAATGCCGTCGGACGTAATGTCGATTTTTTCGGCGGCGGGACGTTTAGGCAAGCCGGGCATAGTCATAATGTTGCCGAGAAGTACGACGACAAAACCTGCACCCGCAGAAATTTTTACTTCGCGAACTGTCACGGTAAATTTTTTCGGTCTGCCCAATTTCTTCGCGTCATCAGAAAGTGAATACTGCGTCTTTGCAATGCATACGGGTAAATTGCCGAAACCCAGCTTTTCAATTTCGGCAATTTGTTTCTGCGCGGCGGGTAAAAATTCAACGCCTTTAGCGCCGTAAATTTTTTTGGCGACGGCAGAAATTTTATCTGAAATACTTTCATCATCTGCGTAGGTGAAGTGAAAATCTTTCGGCTCATCAAAAACCGATTCAACCGCCTTTGCAAGACCGATACCGCCGACACTGCCTTCAGCAAAAACTTTTGAACGAGCGAACTTTACATTTTTAGCCGCGCAGAAAAGCTCAACGGCTGAAATTTCTTCGTCCGTGTCGGTAGGAAAATCATTCAGCGCAACTACGGCGGGCAGACCGAAACCTTGAATATTTTCAATATGCTTTTCAAGATTTTCAATGCCGCGTTTAAGCGCCTTAACATTCGGCTTGGCAAGTTTATCTTTAGTCACGCCGCCATGCATTTTGAGTGCGCGAATTGTGGCAACGATTACCACTGCGTCGGGGCGAAGACCGCTTAACCTGCATTTGATATCCAAAAACTTTTCAGCGCCTAAATCTGCACCGAAACCAGCCTCAGTAACTACAACGTCGGCAAGCTTAAGCGCGTACTTCGTAGCCATGACGGAGTTGCAACCATGCGCAATGTTGGCAAAAGGTCCGCCGTGAATCAGCGCGGGAGTGCCTTCAAGCGTTTGTACAAGGTTAGGTTTAATCGCGTCTTTGAAGAGCAACGCCAATGAACCGGTAACCTTTAAATCGTCGGCAGTTATAGGCGCGCCGTCAACATTGTACGCGACGATAATTTTTCCGAGACGTGATTTTAAATCGGCGAAGTCATTTGCAAGACAGAGTATCGCCATCATTTCGGACGCAACGGTAATGTCAAAGCCGGATTCACGCGGTACGCCGTTAATCTTGCCGCCGAGCCCTACAATGACGTTTCTTAAGGCGCGATCGTTTAAATCCAAAACTCTTTTCCATACAACGCGACGCACGTCAATTTTCAATTCGTTGCCTTGATGAATGTGATTATCCAAAACTGCGGCAAGAAGATTGTGCGCAGTAGTGACGGCGTGAAAATCGCCGGTAAAGTGCAGGTTAATATCTTCCATAGGTACAACCTGCGCGTAGCCGCCGCCTGCCGCGCCGCCTTTAATGCCGAAACAAGGACCGAGACTGGGTTCACGAAGTGCGACACAAACTTTTCTGCCGAGCCGATTTAAAGCGTCTGCAAGACCGATTGACGTTGTAGTTTTGCCTTCGCCTGCCGGCGTGGGCGTTATCGCCGTGACTAAAATTAATTTGCCGTCGGGATTGTCTTTAACTTTATTCCAAACTTCCGCGCAGATTTTCGCTTTATATTTACCGTACAATTCCAAATCGTCTTCTGTCAAGCCCAACTTTTCGCCGATTAAATTTATTTTTGAGATTTTCGCCTGTTGGGCAATTTCAACGTCACTTAACAAATTAATCACGCTCCAAAAAATTTTTATACGTAATTTTAAACGGCGAATGTAAACTTAGCAAGCAAAAAAATAGAGTCGAAGATTTTTTCCGACTCTAAAAAATCCTGAATTAACTTTGCAGTCAATTTTTTGTCAAAAATTTTTAATGCCTTTGCACATATTCCCAAATTCCTACTGCAACGGGGGAGGCGTTTGTATAAACATAACCTTCCGTGTACCAAGACGTTGTGTAGTACGGATCACCGCCGCGTATAAAGAAATTATAGTGAACATAGTCACCGCGATTTGTCACAACGTCACACGAAAAGCGACTTTTTCCGCCTGCTAATGACTCCGTTATAAGATATGCCGCATCGCCATTGTCCTGATAATAACCTACGAAAACATGAGCAGCCTCTGCTTGATTGTCTTGACTGCCAATAAAAATTAATGAAACAGCCAACAACATCATTGTAATAATTTTTTTCACATCAACCGCCTCCACACAATTAATAAAAACTTTTTATAAACCAAGAACAATATCTAAATAATTTTTTGTAAAATTCAATATACTTATAAAAATTCCTTTAAAACATTCTACAAATTCTTTCTTTAAAAATTATTTTTAGAATTGGTTTATCACAACTTGCTTTGTACTGATTAAAAGATTCTCAAATTTTAATTCTGACTTTGTAGGCGTTAATACGACATCAACAGGTATATCAAAAGTTTCAACCGGTACGCTGTTGACAATCTGACAATCGTACGCCAACGCTATTTTTTTTGCATTAACTGCGCGGCTTAAAAATTTATCATAAAAACCGCCGCCTCTGCCGAGTCTATGTCCGTGCATATCGAAGGCAAGACCCGGCGTTATAATGCAGTCAATTTCTGCCGCGTCGATAAATTTTCTTACGTCGCTTTTAACGGTTAAAATGCCGTACGCGCCGATTTCAAGCGCGTTCATATTCGGCAACTCTACCGCCGACATTTCCCCTGCCGAAATAAACGGTACGGTCAAAATTTTTTCATCTGCAAATGCCGCCGTGAAAAATTCCTGCAACTGAATTTCGTCCGGCATTGAAAGGTACGCCATGATAATTTTTGCGTCTTTGTAAGTTTCAGTCACTAAAAATTTTTGAATAACTGCGCGGCTTAAATCTAATTTTTCTGCCGGTGAAATTTTTGATAACCGAGATTTTATTTCACGCCGCAAAAATTTTTTTCGTGCCGCAATATCTTCTGACATAAAAATTTCCTCATCAATCGGCGTCTTCGTCAAGCGTTTCAATCAAAAAGCTTACCGGACGAAAACCGTCATTGCAGGATATCATTGCGGACTTGGGATTTTTCATCCAGCCGCTGTAAAAATTTTCAGCGCCGTGCGAAAGAGCCATTACAAAGGCGGACATACTCTCCCATGCACTTTCGCAAAAACCTTCGGGACGTTGCCAGCCGTTTGCAATGAAAACCTGCCCTTCCTCAACCGTGCAGGCATTTTCAATAGGATTTTCATAACGCTCAATTAAATCACGGTGACAAGCTTTTTTCATGACGGTAATTTTTATTTTCTTCATTTCACGTACCATTCACGCGTACTTTGATTAGCGGCGTATACAACACCTTCCAATTTGTAGCCGACATTTGAAGTGCCTTCGACGCGCAGACTTCCGCCGTCAACAAAGCTTAAATTCACGCCGTTGCCGGTAATTTCCGCCGCTGAAATTTGTCCCAACGTGACGCCGAGAAGGTTTATCATATCTTCAGAGCCTGCATTTTTAATTGTGTCAACGCCGCTACCCATTGCAAAGAAAAATTCGTCGCCGCCGTTGCCGCCTATCAACGTATCAGCGCCGCCGTTACCACCCCATAAACTGGAGCCGACATCATTTGCGTAAATTATATTCGACGCGTGATCCATACCAATCATAATTTCAACCGCGCCGGTTTTACTTCTGCCGTCAATCGTGCCGCCGTTATTCGCAACGTAAGAATACGCGGCAAGGTCGCCGTTTGCAAAACCATAGCTGATATATTTTGCGCGCGAATTTTGAATTGCAAGTTGCCCGTTGCTTGAATTGACATAAAAAGTATTGCCGTTCAAATCAATGCCGCGATATTCGCAGTTCAAATTAATTTTGTCACCTTCATGATAATCGGAAATGGTCTGATAGCCGCCGTTGTAAATATAAATTGTCGAAGTTGAAGTTTCGGTAGAAAGATATTCATCGGGAAAAATCATCGCCAAGCCTTTGTAGTAGCTTGAAGAAGGCAGATTCCAACTTGAAGGCGAAGTATTTTCCGGTACAACGTCTTCGTAGCTTTTATATGAACCGCCGCCTGCATCTGAGCCGGTAATAGCGCCGCTGTCTCCTACGTCCCAAACATTTGTCCACGTCGTACGGGTAGAATTTCCCTCCGTGATAGTCTGTTCATTCGTTTTAACCCAACCGCCTACGTCGATACCGGCAACAGATTTTAAAAAGCTGTCCGCGTCGTCGTCACTGCTTATATTGTAGCTGTCAACCGTATTCGTGAAACTTTCAATTAAATCATCTTCATTAGAAAAAATCCCGTCCGACGCATAATAAATCGCGTTGTCGTAACTTTCCTGCTTGCCGTCATGCTCGGCTAAGTACGTCATTAAATCTTTCGTGACTTGTACAACATTTTTGCCGGTGGTTTCATTGGTAGTTTTGGCAAGATAGCGCAGAAGCATAAAGCCGGCGGCGTAATCGTAGGTTGAAGAGTAATAGCCTTCGTAAACGCCTTTTAAAGTTGACGTGCCGTTTTTTAAAAGCGTGCGCATATTTGAATACGTGCCGTCGCCGCCGCCGGTAAGGTCTGCGGAACCTTCCACAAAGTAGCCGGGCATTTCGCTGAAATAAGCGATATTAGCCTGCATAACCGAGTGAGTCAGCTCATGCGCTATCGTAACGTCAAACGGGCTTATATTATTTTCAAGCGCGCCGCTTGCGTCCGTTGTATCAATATCACTGCAACGCGACATATTCACGTTAAGCGTCAAGTCAAACGCCTTGCCGTCGTTATCGTAATACTGATAACCTGCCGTAGCCAAATTTCCGCCGCTACCATTTTCAACGAAGTTCAAAGTAATCTCGTGTGCAGAGGCGCTACTGCGTTGAAAACTCAAGCCGTAAGAATTTTCGATTAAGTCAAGGCAATTTTTCATCCATTCATTGTACAATCCCTTGACAATAAATTTTTCCTGCTCCATAGCCATTAAAATCATCTCCTTGCCAAAATATTGTCATTAATTTTTAATTTTATTTCTAAATTTTTTCAATCTCATTCAAAATCCTATTCAAAAGCTCTTCGTAGGAGTAGCAAATATCTTTGCTGTTTATGTGTTCGTGCGAAAATTTTATTTTTGTGTGAACTTTGTCTTTATGTGTATTTTCCATAAGCGGCGCAATATAATCAATCGCATTGTACAAAGTTTGATTACGACATTCTGGATAAAACATACTTACATCATAAAGCCATACGGGAAAAGGTGTTACATTTACCGTTTTTGCATCAGTCAATGCAAGAAAATCAAAAATACCATTGCGAGAGCCGATAAAACATTTCACTTTGTCGGTAATGTAATACAATTCGCGAAAATTAGTAGAAATAGGATTTGTACCTGCTATGGGTGATTCCGAAAATCCATCTACATTAGTATAAACGCGATAACCCTTTTCTGTAAGTACCATAGATAAAAATATCCAAAATTTCATGTCCAACTGTTTTGTGGAGTGTGTGTAAGGAACTAATATTATCGTGAGATCCTTGTCCAAAAAATATCTCTTGTGCAGTTCGGCGATATTTTCTTCAGAAATTGGCGGTACAATCGGTTTTTGGTACGGCGTGTCCATAGGGATTTTAAAGACGTCTTGCTTGTATCTGTCAATCAAATGCAATGACTCATCCCATTCATACCCCCCCCCCTTGCGGTGGACGGTGGAAGTGACCGTAAATATAATTATCGCCTTCATAATCGCCGGTAGCATAACAATAATACATGATGATATTCATTGTATCATTCGGTAAGAAAATTATATCGGCAAAATTTTCATAGGTGACACCGAGATTTTTCATTCTGTCCTTGACGATTAAAACGGTAGCGCTTTTATTTTTGCGTTTTTGAACG
>CAJOKY010000108.1:7619-8688 GCA_905235425.1 uncultured Selenomonadaceae bacterium | reverse complement strand
TTTAATTGTCATGACGGTTTCGGCATAACCAATGCACACAAACTTGGTCTTAAGACGGCGATAATTACCGGCAGAAATTCCCCCTGCACTGCGAACAGAGCGCGTGAACTTAAAATTGACGCCGTTAAGCAGGGACAGATGAATAAGCGCAACGCCTATAAAGAGTTGAAGGCGGAATTTAATTTGACAGATGAACAAATTGCCTACGTTGCAGATGACGTGATAGACTTGCCGGTATTCGTACAAGTAGGTTTTCGCGCAGCTGTCGGCGACGCGGCGGAGGAAGTCAAGGAACGTGCGCACTTGGTTACGGTGAATATCGGCGGCAACGGCGCTGTTCGTGAAGTTTTGGAATTTATCTTGAAGGCTCAAGGCAAATGGGATAAAATTATTCGTCAATATACTACCGTCGAAGATTTAGGCGGCGATTATGATTTAATGCAATGAGAGGCTAAAAATGTTGTACAACGCGCTGATGTTTTTAAGTCGATTAGTAAGGCTTTTGCCTTATGGCGCACTTCTTTTTATTGGAAAAATTTTGGGCTATTTATACTACATACTCGTAAAAAAACAACGTGAACGCGCAGTAGCACAGATGATGCCGGCACTTCAAATTTCAGAATCTGAGGCGCGAAAAATCGTCAAGGCGTCATTTGTGAATTTGGCTCGGAACATGCTTGACATTTTATATATGCCCAATTTAAATGAAAAAAATTTATCTGAATACATTGAAATAGATCATCTTGAAAGAATGCGTGACGCACTTGCCGAAGGACACGGCGTCGTTGTTTTAACCGCGCATATAGGCACATGGGAATGGTTAAGCGCGTCTTTTACGCTGAACAATATGCCGGTTACCGCCATTGCAAAATTGCAGCCGAATCAAGAATACTCCCGCGCCCTTGACGACCTGCGTGCAACGATTAATGTGGAAATTTTTAATCGCGGTACAAGTGAACTGCTTGCGGCAGGACGTGCGCTTAAGAAAGGCAAGATTTTAGGTTTTCTTGCAGACCAAGACGCAGGACCAGGCGGCGCATTTATACCTTTTCTCGGCAAAGTTGCATCT
>CAJOKY010000108.1:0-7597 GCA_905235425.1 uncultured Selenomonadaceae bacterium | reverse complement strand
CTCCACGCCAATGGGACCTGCCGTATTCTCAAAAAAATTTCATTCGCCCGTTATACCGGCTTTTATAATTCGTCAACCCAACGGCAGACATTTGGTAAAAATTTTTGACGTTATGCACTTTGAAGATACCGGCGACGTTGACAGTGATTTACTTCGCTTTACCGAAAAGATGACGCAGATTATTGAAAATGTTATTCGTGAAAATCCTACACAGTGGCTCTGGTTTCAAAAACGCTGGAATACTCCGCCAGAAATGCAGAAAAAAAATAAGCACCACACCGTTAAAGGCGAGTGACTTACAAATTTATTTTAGATATTATTTTCAAGTGGTCGGAGCAATAGGATTTGAACCTACGACCCCCTGCTCCCAAGGCAGGTGCTCTACCAAACTGAGCCATACCCCGAATTTTTTGACGAAGGATATTTTATCCCAAAATTTTAATTTATGCAAGTAAAAATTTTTCAGCGCACTTTTTCCAACAACGCTTGACAGCCGCGCAGAATATCAGCGTAGGTAACTTCATAATTGTCAGTGTAATATGGATCGTCAACGTCTCTTGATTCTCCGGCAAAACTCATCATCAAAAATATTTTTCCGTCGGGATCGCCGCCGGAAATTTTTTTTGCGTCCAAAACATTCCAAGTGTCCATGCAAATTATGTAGTCAAAATCTTTGTAAATCTGCGCGGTAAACTGTTTTGAAGTGCGATTGGTATAAGGCACGTTATTTTTCTTAAGCACACGGCAAGTATTGTAATGTATCGGCGTACCTACTGCGGGGTGACAGCCGGAAGAGGCTATCACAAAATCTTTTTCAAAACCTGCCTTTTGTACCAAATCTTTCATAACAAATTCCGCCATAGGTGAGCGGCAGATATTTCCAAAACATACAAAGTTTATTTTCACCATACCAAAATCCCTTTCAATGTTTTTGTTATAATATCATAAACGGATTTAAAAATATATTCCGCTTTAAGATTCTTTAACACAAATTTAATCCTTTTCTGAAAATTTGGCTTGACGTTTTAAAAGTAGTTTGATAGACTACCGCCAATCTTTTCAATTTCAGAAAGGATAAATGTAAATTGTTTTTTAGACGGGAGGTAAGTTTCATGGCTTTAAATGATTTTGACGGCGAATTTGATTATCCGCAGATGCTTGAAGATATCTTCACAAAGAGAGATTTAAATTTCAGAGTTAAACAGTTGGGAGAAAAAGTTGTCTTTGGTCTTCCGATGTCCGCGAAAAATTGCCCCGGCTTGAATGTTCATCTCAGTACTTCTGCACACGGTGATGTGCAAATTCGCGCGTATCTCGCCGAAAATGTTGAAGATTATCAACGTGATGCGATTATTGATGTCCTGAACACTCTCAACAGTCGTTATCGCTACATAACTTTATCTATTGATGATGACGGCGACATTTTGGCAACGTATGACTTTACCTTCTTCAGCGACGACGAAGACGTTGTCACAAGACAAGTTTTGACAATGCTTTACCTTATCAGCGACATTATGGATAAATGCATTCCGCCGATTATGAAAGCTATTTGGAGTACTAAACAAGACGACGAAGATTAAAATTAACCGAATATAAAAAATTCCTATGGGACGCGAAGAAAAAATCTTCACGGCTTATGAAGGCGTCGGAAAGTTATCAAAATTCTATGACGGAATGGTAACGGCGTCAACATGGCTCGGAAGGTTTGCATTGAAATTTTTTTGGGGCTTTTCAGTCGACGAATACTTCACATTTCTAGATAAAGCATTGGCAGGCGTACCAAAAGATTTTAAAGGCAGACTTTTGGAAGTTCCCGTAGGTACTGGCGTTTTTTCATTGCCGCGCTACAAAAATTTAACGCAGGCAGAGATAATCTGCGCGGACTATTCGCCGGCAATGTTAAACGCGGCGAAAAATAATGCCAAAAAAATAAGTTTGTCGAACGTTACCTTTGTACAGGGCGATATCGGCAAACTTTCTTTTTGCGATAATTTTTTTGACGTGGTTTTGTCGGTAAACGGACTTCATGCCTTCCCCGACAAAGACGCCGCGCACCATGAAATTTTTCGTGTACTTAAGCCTAACGGTATTTTCTGCGGCTCATCATATGTCACGGGAGAAAATTGGCGTACGGATTTTTTCGTAAAGCATTTTTGCAACCGCGTAGGAGTTTTTACTCCGCCGCACGAAAATATTTTGTCACTTACTGAAAGGCTGAAAAGTTTTTATAGTCACGTCAATATTTCAAATGTAAATTCTTTTGCCTGTTTTATCTGCAGAAAATAGCTTGTAACTTCCTACTCTCTACTCTCTACTCTCTACTTCCTACTTCTTCTTCTTTTTCTTTTTGGACTTGGAAGAAGTCTTAGGCGATTTAAAGGCGTTGGCAATTTTGCTTTTAGCCTTTTCCTCCTGCGTCTTCTGCTTTTCTGAAGAATTTTTTTCACGCTGCATTTTGGCATAATCTGCGCCAATACTGGCTATTTTATGCTTAATCGTCATAAGCGGATGAGAAAGCAACATTTTCTTACGTCCCGACTTCATTATATCCAAAAAATTATTCGTGGCGTCTTCACCAAAACAAGGCGTTTCGCAGTTATCGCAGACCGGCTTGCTTATGCCGTAGGGGCAACGCTGAATTTTAAGCATTACCGTAGTCAAAAGCGCGGTGCATTTCGGACAAAGTTTTCCGTCGCTTGTACCGTGATTGCCGTTGCAGTACACGCCGAAAGTTTTACGAATATTTTCCTTTTCCTTCGGCACGTTATTCACAGGTTCAGGCGGTTTTCTCTTCGGCAAGATACTTTTAATTTTGTCGAGTATACCCATTTAGTAAAAAAACTCCTTTCAAAGTTTCGCTTATTGTACGTGCTTGAAGGGATAAAATCAAGTTTATTTTAGGGGGTAGATTGTAGAGGGTAGATTGTAGAGGGTAGATTGTAGAGGGTAGATTGTAGAGGGTAGATTGTAGGAGGTAGAGGGTAGAGAGTAGAAAAAATTTTTAAGCGAGGTGATATTTTGGAAAGTTTATTTGTAAAAGAAATTACCGTACTGGGCATAGGCAACATTATTTTGAGTGACGAAGGTTTTGGCGTCCGCGTCGTTGAATTTCTTCAAAAACATTACGCCTTCCCTGACAATGTACAGCTGATTGACGGCGGCACTCTCGGTGTTGAATTGATTCACTTTGTAGCCGGTACTTCAAAACTTTTGATAATTGATTCGATTGACGGCGGCACGGAGGCGGGTAAAATGTTTCATCTGCGCGGAGACGAAATTTTAAATCACTTCACGCAAAAAATTTCTTCGCACGAAGTCGGCATACAAGATATTTTGACAATGCTTGAAATTACCGATAAAAAAATCCCCTGCGTCGAGCTTATCGGTGTGCAACCTTACAGCATTGACGCGGGAATAAATTTAACGCCGCAAATGCAAAAACTTCTGCCCGTATTCGCAGAAAAAGCATTGAAAATTTTAACTGATTGGAAAGTTGATTGGAGGAAAATTTTATGAGCGAATTAAAAAGTTTAGGTAAAACTGTTGCCTACGATTTTAATTACAACCCGGATTTTTTGGAGGCGATACCGAATAAATTTCCCGACCGAAATTATTTTGTGCGCCTTACAAGCGACGAATTTACATGCGTCTGTCCCGTAACGCACCAGCCGGATTATGCGACGATTAAAATTAATTACATTCCCGACAAAAAACTCGTCGAAAGTAAGAGCTTGAAACTTTACTTGACGAGTTACAGAAATCACGGCACTTTTCATGAAGATGCCGTCAATCGCATTGCCGACGATTTAATTAAACTGCTTGAGCCGCGTTACCTTGAGGTTGAAGGGATTTTTAAAGTTCGCGGCGGCATTTCAATTTACCCCTTTGTCAATTACGGTACAGGCGAATTTGAAGAGTTGGCTAAAAAGAGATTAGCCGATAAAAATTAAAACCTGCGAACTTATAAAGTTACACCAATCGTCAAGCCCTGTTTCCTTCGTGCAGGAAGTCTCGACGATTTTTATTTTTGGGTGAATGGTAGATAAATCTGCGCGGGCTTGTTCAAGGTTAAAATTCGTGAACGGCAACAGGTCAACCTTATTCAAAATCGCAACGGCAGACTCTTTGAAAATCAGCGGATATTTCAGCGGCTTATCGTCGCCTTCGGTAATGGACAGCACGACGGCTTTAATGTTTTCGCCGATATCAAATTCGGCAGGACAAACCAAGTTACCGACATTTTCAACAATCAGCAAGTCGATATCGTCAAGGTTAAGCGATTCTGCCGCGCGTCGTACCATTGCCGCATCAAGATGACAACCGCCGGCAGTGTTAATCTGCACTACCGGTACATTTTGCCGCTCAATTCTTTCAGCGTCACGCGCAGTGAACAAATCGCCTTCAATCACGGCAACTTTGAATTTATCTGTAAGCTTTGACAGAGTCTTTTCAAGCAACGTCGTCTTGCCACTGCCGGGCGAACCCATTAAATTCACGACGAAAATATTTTTATCGCGGAACAGTTTACGGTTTTCCTCCGCGATTTTTTCATTTTCGCCCAAAATATTTTTCATTACTTTAACTTCCATAACACCGCACCTTAAACTTTACAGCACCTTGACGCGTGAAACAAATTCGGTGGCGTCCAACGCGCCTTCAAGCGGCTTTCTGTCAAATACCATGAAGTATCCGTACCGCTCCGAATTTGCCTTTGACTCCCACAGCTTGCCGAGATTTAATTTCTGCCGCGAATCCGAATTGTCGCGGTCGTCGCCTTTCACTTCAACAAGCAACAATACGCCGGATTCAGTCATAATCATAAAATCGGGGTAATGGTTGATAAAGCCGTTTATGAAAAATTCTTTCTTGGCGCGGTTACGATGCCACCAACGCACATTGTCAAGCGCCGATACCTGCGAAATAATTTTATATTCCAAATTGTTCATGTCGTCGGCTTCGGCAGTGTACAGCGTCTTAGCCATATTCTTTGTGAAGTTCGACGGCGTGATTGTCGCCGGCATTTCGTAATGGGGCTTGGCAAAAATTTTTCTAGCGTCAACCTGTGCAAAAAAGTTTTTCGTCGCATAATCTGCAAGCACTTCGTCAATCTTCTGCTCAATGCGCCGCGCATAAGCCTCAGCGTGTTGCAAAGTGTCACGAAGTCTTTCAACGTCAAATGCAGAAAGCACCCGCTTTACATATTCGCGAACTTCTTTTTCAGGCGGAAAATTTCTGTGCCGATTGATAATTGCTGAAAGGCGTCCTGCACATTGACGAATTTTTCCCTGCGTCGGCAAGGCGTCAAAATGCTCGGCAAAATCCTTCGCATCTCTTTCAGAAAGGTATTTGTATTTCAAGCGGTTGGAGTTGTCGTAAAAGTCGAATGAAACAATTTCGCGGTGAATATCGTCAAAATCAATTTCCGC
This sequence comes from uncultured Selenomonadaceae bacterium, assembly GCA_905235425.1. GTDB lineage: Bacteria > Bacillota > Negativicutes > Selenomonadales > Selenomonadaceae > Quinella. The sequence continues at coordinate 2,171 of CAJOKY010000108.1, read as the reverse complement.
GTCCTTGTCGGTTAAGGTACAGTTTTTGCAAAGTACTTCGCGTGAAACTTTTTCATCGTCGCCGTCGCCGAACAAAAATATTTTCTGTCCGCGCAGGAAGAATTGAGGCAGTACAATTTTTTCGTCGCCTTGAAATTCTTTTTGCATTGGAAATTCATTAATCGCGTCAACGTGACTTTTCGGCGTCGTACTTGAACCGGTGCTTTTAGTTCTATAATCAGCGTCAATTTTAAACGTCATTTCAAAAAGATTGTTCGTTACGGCGTCAACTTCTTTTTTAACCTGCTCTTCATCCTGCGGCGAATCTGTATCCAAAATATTTTCTTCGTCGCTCGGCGGCGTTTCAGCGTCAATCTGCGCGGAAGTCGCATTGATATCAGCGGCGTTATCGGCATTATCAGTAGGCTCGGCGTCATTATCGGCAGTGGTCTGTACGTCGCCTTCTTCCGCCGTGAAAAGTGTTAATTCCAATTCTTCAACTGCGCGATATTCTTTTTCAGAAAATCCCGCCGCATTTAAGCCCTGTGTAACCACGTTAAGCGTCGCACGAAAATCATCAGACGCCGTAATAACGTAGCTTAAATTCAGCGGCGTTTGCGTGAAATTTTTTGTATAAGGTCTGCGCAATATTCGCCCGACAATCTGTTCAATGTCAACCGCCGAACTTCTGTTAGCCAATGACGCCAACACATATGCAAAGGGGCAGTCCCAGCCTTCTTTCAGCGCGTTTATCGTGATTATGTAGCGTATCGGACATTCTTTAGACAGCAGGTCGACGCCTTTCAATTCGTTTATCGTCGCTGTCTTTATTGCAATCTGTTCAGCCGGAATTTTATGCGTCTTTATCAATCTGTCACGAATTTTGTCAAACGTCGCTCTGTCTTCCTTGCCTTTTGATTCGGCTTGAAATAAAGCTATCGGTCTGATATACGACGTTTCTTTTTCGGCAAATTTTTCAAGCATGTTTCTTATGCTTATCGCCTGCCGTATTACGTCGCCGCGCATATGCTGATTGTAAACTACAAGCGGCAGTTTTACCATGCCTTCTTCTTTCAATTCCCGCGCAGGTACAAAGCTTATGACGTTGCTTGTATCTTTCGGCGTCGCCGTCAATTCCAAAATGAAACTCGGATTAAAATTTTTCAGCATTTCGACGCTTAACGTCGTCGTGGCATGGTGACTTTCATCAACTATTACAATCGGCTTGTAGTGGCGTATAGTGTTTATCAGCGAATCTTCATCCGCGTCGGCTAATTTATCTTCGTCCGAAATCTGCGCGGAGAAGTTATTTAAATGTGAATTTTCCTGATAAACTTTGTAGCCGTCCTTATTCTTGCGGCGGAATGAATCATAACTCAACACCAAAATTGAAAGTTGCTCGTCCACTTCAATCGGTGAAAAATTTTCTCCCGCCAAAAGTTGTTCCTTCGTATAAACGCGAACTTGACCGTTAAAGTCCGCCGTAATTTTCCGCCGGTACGGATGCGCCGCGTCACTTAAATTTTTGTATGTCTGCGTCAAAATTGTTTCGGAAGGCACTATCCATACCACGATACGCGAAGGGAAAATTCTATGTATCGGCTTAAGACTTGCCGCCGCCATAAAAGTTTTGCCGCCGCCTGTCGGTACTTTAAAGCAAACTTGCGGCACGCCTTCTATATTGTTGCGGTACGGTACACCTACGATATCAGCTTCCGCCGCGCAGATTTTGTACGCCGCCTGTAACGCGTTGCCTTCGCTTAAAAGCTCCAAAAATTTTTCAAGGCTGTTTATCGACTTCCGCTGATAATCTTTCAATATCATATGTCTTCACTCCAAATTTTTATAATGTCACGCGGAATTTTCCTAAACTCAATTTTATATTTTCTCAAAAACTCTTCGCCTACCGCGCAGGTCTCGGCAAAAATTATGTATGAATCTGCGCGGGTTCGCATTGTCGCCAAGAAGTCACTGTCCAACGCGCCTTCATGAAAATAGTACGCCGTGTTGTCGTGTACGCCCATAAACGCCGCGCAGTCTTCGACATTTGCTTTAACGTACGGCGTCGCCGTTTCAGTCGCCCATACATAGGCGCGTATATCTTCAATGTCAACGTCGGGATTTATATCACCTTCCACAAATAGCGCCTCGCCAACTTCGTAATATTCAAATGCGCCTCCGACACGTCGCAC
>CAJOKY010000107.1 GCA_905235425.1 uncultured Selenomonadaceae bacterium | reverse complement strand
GTAAACGTTGCTGTCATTGTCTTTGACAAGATGCCCGCCGTACAGCGAAGAAATTATCATCCACCACGCAAAAGCCGAGATAGTCAGCAGAAAATTTTTATAGCGCTTTATCAACTCCATAATCGGATTTTTGGTAATAAAAAATTTTACCGCGAACATTACGAAAATAATTCTGATTATGTTGCGGCTTAACGGCTCTGAAATACATACACTTAGCGCCAACAGAATCAGGAAAATTTTTTCGGTTCGCAGTGCGTACTTTCTGTATTGCAATGCGTTTTCTTCAATGCGCGATAAAAAATCTTGTAACACTTATAATCCTAATCCCTATCAATTACCATCAACGAACCGGCAATAACCAAAAATTCACGCATAAGTTTAACTTGGTTGAAATTTGTATCGGTCAAGCCCTCCAAATGCAACGCGACAAAAATTAAAAGCAAAGTTAAACCTGCGCTGAACTTCATAAAACTTTCACGCCGATATTGTAAAAAAAATCTTCGCAGTAAGTAACCGTGCAACACGATAAACGCGATTAAACCGATAACGCCGCCTTCCGTAGCCGCAAACAAAAAATTATTATGCGGTTGAGAATGCCCGCTCATATCTTCAGACGGTCTTTCCTTAGCGTCGGGCGAAATGTATTCTTCATTGTAAACCTTTTCAAACATTTTCTGCCCAATGCCGTGTATCGGATAGTCCTTGAAAATTTCAATAGACGATTCCCACATTAAAACACGCTCCGAGTTACTTTGAAAATTTCTGTCAGTCAACGTGTAAATTCGCTCTTGAAGTTGCGGCGACAAGGCAAGTAGCAATAAAAACGCTACTGTAAGTCCGACGAAAAATTTTAATGTCACGGTGCGATATTTTTTTTCAATTACAGCGAAAAGCAGCATTACGACGATAAATGCCAGCCACGCGCCGCGAGTCATTGATAAGCCCAAGCAAAATACGCTTAACAATGCCGTGAATATTATGACGGGACGAAGTATTTTCGGCGCTAAATCTTCCTGCAACATAAAAATCAGCACCGGAATTTGCATAAGCATTGACGAGGCAAAAAAAGTAGGCGAATACACCAAGCCGAACGGTCTGGGTTCGCCTTTTATGAAGTACTGAAAAATTCCTGCCGCGTCATTGGCGATACTTGCTATTAAAGTTGCGATTAATACTCCGCGCAGTTGTTCACGGCTTTTTACAAAAGTCATTGCGAAAATCAGCGGTAAAAATCTATGCAATTCTCCGCCGACTTCGCGCAGGCTTACGGCTACGTCAAGCGAAGTCACGGCAATTATAATCTGCGCGGAAAAATAAAAAGCCAGCACTTTCAAAATTTCCGGCTCAAAGTGCGGTAATTTTTTTGTACGGAAGTAATTGTAAATTATCAGCAACACGCCGATTATCACGGCAACGGTTGTAAGCGCCGTAGAAATTACCGTAAGCAAGGCTATTGCCAATACGACGCCGTACATTGCGCGATCGAATGAAAAATTTTTCAGCATAGGCTTATTTATCGGGGTCGGGAATTTCAATTTTGGGAATGTCAAAAGTTTTGTCGAGTTGCAGAATTTTATTTTCAGTCACGTTGTAGCGTACGTGCGCATAAACCGCTTTTTCGTCAAACTCAACACCTTCAGCGAAAGTAATACCTTCGGCAAGAGTCACTGATTCGGCGTCGGTTACGTCTTTATCGGCAGACTTGGAATCTTTTTTGGAAGTTTTATTTTTAGTGTCTTTAGGCATTGCGCTCTTTTCAATTTTCACTTTAACTTTTCCGTAAAAATCGGCAATTTTGTCTCCCCAATTAAAAGTTGCCGTTTCGGATTTAATCTTGATAATTTTTTTGCTTTCAAAGTCAATGCCGCCGATCATATCCGCCGATTTAGTTTGCCATTGCATATACGCGGTTTCGCATTTCAAATTATAATCTTCGTGTTGAAAATTGACGTTGCCCATAGCCCAGCATTTTTGCGTAACGACATTGACGCGCGCTTCCGTAGCTGTAATGGTTGCCTTCAAACCGTGATTGTTCATTATAACTTTCACGTTGTCTTTCAAGACGTAATGCCCTTTGAAAATGTCGAAATAAGTTTGACCGGCGGTAATTTCCGGCATTTCGGCAAAACTTTTCGCAGGGATTATCAGCAATAAAAAAATTATCGGTAAAATTTTTAACAATCTCATTCGGCAACACCTTTACTTTCAATGAATTTTAAAACTTCCTCAAATGTCGAGGCGATATTCGGATAAAAAATTTTCGGACGGTCAATCATCACTACCGGCAGATTTAAAATCTTCGCGGCATCAAGTTTTGTATCAACGCCGCCGGTTTTGCCGCTGTTTTTAGTGACAATGACTTCTGCGCGACACTGCTTGAACATTTCCGCGTTTAACTCGGTTGAGAAAGGTCCTTGCATCGCGACAATATTTTTTGGCGTCAAGCCTAAATTTTCGCATTCGCTTAAAACTTCGGCAGTAGGCAAAATTCTAACCGTCAAATTACAATTTTTCAGCGCGGGAGATTCGACGAACTTTTTTAAGTTGCGACTGCCGGTAGTTATGAAAATATTTTTACCAAGTGACGCCGCCTTAACCGCCGCCTGTTCGTAGTTTTCGACGTGAAAAATATTTTTTTCGGTTGATTCAATTTCATCGCGTTCAAAGCGTATGTAAAGAATTTCGGCGCGTTTGCAGGCGTCAATGGCATTTTGCGAAACATTCACGGCGTAGGGGTGACTGGCGTCTACAAGTACATCAAAATTTCCGCGCAGAATTTCAGTAAGTTCATCGGCATTTAATTTTTTGTCACTGATTTTAATTCCGGCGTACTGCTCCAAAATTTTTTTGCCGTATTCACTGACAACAGACGCCGTGACGAAGTGACCTTGCCGCGATAAAAATTCAGCAAGTTTCCTACCGTCCTCTGTACCGGCCGTTACAAAAATTTTCATAGAATCACCGGCGCCGATTATATCATTTATTTTATTTTTTTGCACTGTAAATTTTTTATAAAATGCCGCCTATGAAAAAATCTAAACGAATTTTTGAAAAAACTTTATAAAAAATGTTTCTCAAAGAAAAATATGATATAATTAAAAAAAATATATTGAAGTAATAAAAGTGTTGCTGTTCTGTTCAAAATATTTTGTGCAGACGTTCGACAAGGGTAGGAGAATTTTTGATGCAAAAGTATATAGCGCCGATTGGCTTGTTTTTGATGACAATAATTTTTTTAATCGGTTGCAGTGGACAGAATGACAATCTTTATAAAATTACAAGCAACGACTATCAAAAAGTACGTTTGGTGATGACTGCCAATGGTACAGAGGAAGGCATTGAAACTTTAACAGCAAGACGTTTTGCAAAATTGGTTGATGAAGAATCCGGCGGAAATGTCCATATAGACTTTTATCCCAACGACGAAATGACAGGTGGAAATACAAATGAAGCAGTGAGGACATTAACTGAAGGCGGCGTAGATTTAGGCGCGTATGTATCGGGTACAATGTCAATGCTTGATCCACGCTTGGAAGTGGCGACAATCCCATGGTCATTTTCAAGTTATGAAGAAGTGCGAAAAATTATCGACGATACCGGCGGCGAATATTATAAAAAGGTTTTGTCCGACTATGGTTTAGTTTATTTAGGATCGACGCATAACGCAATGAGGCAACTTACAAACAACAGAAATCCCGTGCGAACTCCGGAAGACATTCAAGGCATGAGAATTAGGGTACTTGGCGGCGAAGTGTACAGGCTATTTTTTTCTACACTAGGCGCAGAACCCGTACCTCTGGGTTGGAGCGAATTAAACGTCACCATTACACAAAACTACATAGATGGACAAGAAAACGGCTTTTTTCTTATGCAGTCGGGACATATAAATAAAATTCAAAAGTACATGACAGTTTGGAACTATCTATATGAAAATTACTTGTTTGTAGCCAATAGAAAAACATTTGAAGCATTAGAGCCTAAAACTCAAGCATTACTGCGCGAAAAAATGCATGAGGCGTGTGAATGGAGCCGCGATTATTTGGAAGAAGAAGAAAAGAAAATCCGCAGGCAATTTGTTATGGACGGCTTAGAAATTATTGACCTCACACCGGAAGAATTGAAACGTTTTCAAGATAAAATTAAACCCCTGCGCGAAAAACTTAAATTAAAATATGGCGAAGAAGCTTGCAAGGCTTTTCGCATAGATATGGATAAAAAATAAGGAGATTTACGGCAAATGAGCGCCAAAATATTTCAATTTTCTTTGTCAGCTTTACTGTACTGGTGTATAGCGTCATTTGCAGGCAACGTGCTGACGATACCCAACCAAATTATAAGTATAGCCGTATTTGTACCGCCTGTACTCGGATTTATGTGGGGAATTCCTGCGGCGGCAGGTGTGTACGTCGGAGCCTTATTTAATTTGCCGGAACTAAATGCCTTTATCGCGACTGAACACTCACTAAGCGATTATGCTTTCTATGTCGTGAAGGCTTTATGGGTATTTTTTGCCGGTTACTTGCCTTTTAAAATTTGGCATAAATGGCACGCGTCATCTAAAGAATCTCCCTTCGTGCTGAATGTTCAAACGCTGTGGAAATTTTTGGCAGTCCTTTTTATCACATTTTCATTAACTTCATTATTCCGCGTCTTTACGGCAACTGTAGCTGAATTAGAATTAATTAAAAATATAATTGGATATGGCAGTTCAATGACAACGGTATCTTACTGTCTTGTTTGTTTCACAAATGATTTTTTTGTTGCGGTATTTTTTGACTTGGCTTGGTTTTTCTACCTTGTAAGCAGAGGTTACCATTTTTATATTCCTGCGGACAGTCACATTGACAAAAATTCTATCACTGCAAGTGAAAATCACCATGCTTGGATAATTGCTTTGAGTTTTTACCTGCTTTTTCCTATAGCTTTTTTGTACATTAATCAGTTTCAATTTTACGGCATGAATCATCTTGACACGTGGATAAAAGTTGTAGCTGAATGCCTCACCGTAGTAGACCTTTACCTTATATTGATGCTGTACCTGTTACTTCGCTATCGACGTTCAATTATGTTGGAAGTCGTGTTTCTGGTATCTCATACAGTTTTTTTCACGGCGTCAGTGCTGGGGTGGGGCAGTTCGGTAGCCGTCGGCAATTTGGTATATGAGCATACAAGTGAATCTCTGCGCGCTATGAGTGTTATCTGTCGTGAAAGATTGTACAGGACTTTTTTTTCAATACGTCAAGGAGTAAACGGAATGAAATTGCAAGCACTTGATGCTATTGAAAGTTATGACAGGCTGGTAAATGATCTTGACTATCGTCAAGCTTATCTTACACGTATGAAGAATGACTTAAGCCTTATCGCTTTCTGTATAGATGGAAGCCTTTCTTTATATCTGCGCCTGAAGCCGGAAATCGCCGGTACAAAAGGAGGCTTTTCAATGCAACGTGAAGAGGCTAGGTGGGAAGGTGCGCTTTCACCTTATGTGGAGCGTGAACCTATTGATCTTGCACCATATGATCCCGATGACGCGCAAAAAGTCGGCTGGTACTATATTCCCATGAAAAGCCGAAGTGCTACTTGGATTGAACCTTATGTCGACGATATAACTAAATTTTATGTTATTTCATACGTTGCGCCGATGTTTAAAGACGGTGAATTTGTCGGCGTTATCGGTATGGATATTGACTTTAACTTCATAATTCAAGAGTTACGCCGAATGTCAATCTATGACTATGGCTATGTATACATTATGGATAGAAATAACACCGTGCTTTATCACCGCTATCAGCCGCAAGGCTCACAGTTTAAGCCCAATCCCGAATTTCAAGAAATCGAAGTGTACTTGATGAATGGAATGTGGCTCGGCATTGCAACGCCTTTAACTAAAGTTTATGACGATCATAACCGAATTTTGCGGCACTTAATCTCGGCAATACTTGTAGTGGCAATGGTTATTTCCATAGTAAGCATAACTCTTGCGTCTAAGGCAATAAAACCTTTGGCAGGTATGACTGCAGCGGCTAAGCGTATTGCGTCCGGCGATTTAAACGTTAAAATTTCGTATGAATCAGGCAACGAAGTGGGTATTTTAGTCCGCAGTATTCGTGAAATGGCTGCTAAACTGGAATTTTATGTCTACCGCGATAAATTGACAGGCTTGCGAAATGCGGCGGCTTATATCGGCAAGGCGTCTGAACTGGATGAGCAAAGTAAAATGCATCACGCTGTGCAATACGGCGTTGTAATTTTTGACGCCAATTTTTTGAAAAAAGTTAATGACAAGTACGGTCACGAAGCAGGTAATGAACTCCTGCGCCATACCGCTCATGTCATATCCCGCGTTTTTGTAAATAGTCCTGCTTATCGTATCGGCGGTGATGAATTTGCGGCGATATTGGAAGGTTCCGACTACGAAAATAGAGAGGAACTTCTCAATCTGTTTGATGTAGAAGCTAACAAAGAGCGTTTCAATGCGGCGGGAGAGACTTTGACAATATCAGTTGCAAGGGGACTCGGCATTTATGAAGACGGAATGAAGTTTGCTGAAGTATCAAAAAAGGCGGATATTGCAATGTACAATCACAAAGCCGCCATTAAAGCCAAGTATGGTGAGGAAGTACGCTGATTCAAGAATCCAAAAAATCTAGGGCGTGTTGGTAAAATAAAAAAACGGCGCGGATGTGCCTTGAGCTGCGTACGATAACGCTAAGATTACCGTAACCTCATGCGGACGTAAAAGCTGGAACTATTTACCAAGTAAGCGAACTACAGCCGCGCCATGTTTTCTTTGCTACTTTCTTTTGCGCCAAAAGAAAGTAGTTATACTAAAGTTATACTAAAGTTATACTAAAGTTATACTAAAGTTATACTAAAAAATTTTATAGCGTTCTTTTGAGAAATGGAACTCCGAAGTTTAAAAAATTCTAATTCTAAAAAAATAAGACTCGACAAATTACGTTCGAGTCTTTTTTTGAGCCGTTTTATATAAATTCACTGTCAAAAAATTTTCCGCTTAAAATTTTTCGACGCGTAAAAATTGCCCAAATGAAGTGATTATTTTTTAGGAGAGCTTAGGATAGCTTGACTAAATTATAATCTAAATGAAATTCATTGTCAATATTTTTTACGTGTCCAATTTAATGTTGTCGATAATCCTGCCGAGACGAACGCCGGAAATTAAATTCCACGTCCACTTAATAGCGACGGTGAAGTTTGTATGCGCTCCGGCAAGACGGATTAAGTGTACAAGCATCCACGCGCACCATGCGAAAAAGCCTTTCATCTTGGGACTGCCTACAACTGCTTGACCGCGACCGATTGTAGCCATAGCGCCTAAATCTTTGTAGACAAATTTTTCAAGGTTATGATCGCCCTTGATTAATTTCATAATATTTTTATGCGCGATGACAGCCTGTTGAGTGGCAACGGGAGCGACGGTAGGCAGGGGGCGTTTCATATCGCCGTGCATAAATGCCGCGCAGTCACCGATAGCAAAGACGTTTTGATTAACGGCGCCGCGTACTATTAAATTTTCTTCAATCCAAATTCTGCCGTCACGTGCGCATTCGCCGCCGCAATTTTTCATAAGGTCAACTGCGCGAACTCCCGCCGCCCAAATTACCGTTGTGGTAGGAATTTCTGCGCCGCTTTTCAATTTCAAAACGTCGCCGTCATAGCCTACAACCTGCGTATCGAGCATGACGCGGACGCCTTTTTTCTCCAAAACGCGGACGGTTTCTTTTTGTAAATCTTCCTT
>CAJOKY010000106.1 GCA_905235425.1 uncultured Selenomonadaceae bacterium | reverse complement strand
AAATTAAAAGACGGCACGACGGAAGTCATGTTGCATCCAGGCAGGAGTAATGAAATTCTGAAAGATTTTTGTAAATGGGAGCATGACTTTGAGGCGGAATTTGACGCCGTGACTTCGCCAAAAGTTTTGAAGTTGCTTGAAGAAAAAAATATTGCCGCAGTAAATTTTTCAGCTTTGGAGAAATGAAATGTCGCACGAAAGATTTTTGGAAATTGTAAGATTTTGTTTTGTAGGCGGACTGTCACTGTTAGTTGACTGCGCGGTACTTTTCGGCTTGACGGAATTTTTCGGCGTTCACTACCTTTACTCGGCAGGAATATCTTTCACGGTGTCGGTTATCTTCAACTATTGGCTCTGTGTCACCTACGTTTTCAAAGGCGCGAAAAAGCAGACTCCTAAGCAGGCGGCAATTTTTATCGGCTCAAGTGTCGTCGGATTGGGATTAAATCAAGTTTGTATGTGGTTTTTCGTTGAAATTATTTTCTTGCATTACATGGCGGCTAAACTCGGCGCAACGGCGATTGTCACGTTGTGGAATTACTTTGCCAAAAGGAAAGCGATTAACGGTTAAAAACATTCGGCAGAAAAATTTGTGATATAATGTCTAAAAACTTTTGACGGGAGATTTTAAAATTTGGTACAAAAAATAGATGACGATATGAAAAATTTAAACAAGTATATGACGCCGTTAAATTTTTGGGCAATGTCATTTGCCTGCTGTATCGGCTGGGGTGCTTTCATTTTGCCGGGTACAACTTTTTTGCCGAAGGCGGGACCGATTGGAACACTTTTAGCGCTGGCAATAGGCGCGGTAATTATGATCGTCATTGCGGCAAATTTTCACTACATGATGAATCGGCAAGCAGACTCTGGCGGTGCGTTTACCTATTCAAAAAAATTTTTCGGCTACGATTACGCATTTTTATGCACGTGGTTTTTATGGTTTGTCTACGTCGCTTTACTTTGGCTTAACGTGACTACTTTTGTATTAATCGCTGAAAAAAATTTCGGCAACATTTTTCAAACCGGAATAAGCTACAATATTGCCGGTCACGACGTATATTTTGGCGAAATAATTTTGGCGGCGGTTATCATCATATGCTTGGGAATTTTTTCTTCGCGCCGAAAATCTTGGATAAATCGCGTGGGTATGATATTTGCAATAACTTTTTTAATACTCGGCTTAATCTGCGCGGCGGCAACATTCACGGTGAACGGCGGCACGGTAAATTTTTATCCGCAGTTCGCCGCAGGAAGTTCAACCTTTTCACAAATACTCGGCGTCATTTCCACTTTGCCTTTGGCATTCGCGGGATTTTTGGCAGTCTCTCATACGCCTGAAGAATTTACGTTTTCGCCGAAAAAATCTTTTTTGATAATGGCGGCGGCAATAATTTCAGCCGTGATTTTTTACGCGGCTATGACTTGCCTTTCAATCTCCGTGATACCGATAGGCTACGCGAACTGGGAAGATTATGTTTCGCATTTAAGCGAACTTGACGGCTTGGAGGCTTTACCGGCATTTTACGCGGCGCATGAAGTACTGGGAAATTTCGGCTTGATAATTTTAACTTTGTCTGCAATCTGCGCGTTGTTTGCAAGTACGCTTGCCTGCTACTTCGCGTCAAGCCGGTTAATGTACGTGGTGGCAAAAGATAACGTGTTGCCGAAAAGATTTGCAGTTTTAAATGCTGATAACCTGCCTGCAAACGCCGTAATTTTCGTAACGCTAATTTCTCTCATAACGCCGTTTTTGGGACAGGCAACTTTCAATCTGTTCAAAGACATTATGACATTCGGCGTAATCGTTGCTTACGGTTATATTTCACTTGGCGCGTACCTTATGGCAACGTCTGAGCGCGACACGAAGTACAAAATTTTGGGCGCGTTGGGAACATTTTTTTCTGTAGTATTCGGAATTTTAATGTTTGTACCGAGTCTGTTTGCAGAAAATCTTTTGCCGCGCGAATCGTACTTGATTTTTATCTTAGTCGGCATTTTGGGATTTATCTTCTTCCGCGTGACATTGGAACGCGACACGGAAAGGCGTTTTGGTAAATCTGTCGTGGTATGTATAATTATGCCGTTTATAATTTTATTCGGCTCGCTTATGTGGACGCGACAGGATATGGCGGAAAATTTTTCAATGACGCTGAAAAATATCGGCGGCTACTTCACTGACGAGTTGCAAAAGTACGGCTTAAAGGTGGATATAACGCAAAAACTGCGCGAAGAATATTATTTAAAGACGCAGATGGATGAAGTCAGCTCCGCAATTTTCATAAACAATTTACTTCAAACGTTGCTGATTATCGTAACCTTGCTTATAATGTTGAGCATAACTTCATTTGTACGCAGGCGCGAACGTGAAATTGGAAATGCAAAAATCCGCGCAGAAGTCGGCACTTCAACTAAAACACATTTTCTTACCGCAATGTCAACAGATATCAGTATGCCCGTAAGCGCGATTAACGGCTACGCCATGCTTGCTCTGCGCGAAAATATGACGCCGGAAGAAATGCGCGATTTTCTGAAAAAAATTGAAACGTCCAGCCAATACTTGATTGAGACGATTAACGGCGTACTTGAGATGAGCGACATTGAAAGCGGCAAGGTTGAACTGAACGAAACGCCGATTGACATTTTAAAAACGCTGAATGAAATTCGTGATATGTTCGCTGAACGCGCTGATAAAAAAAGCATTACTCTAACCGTCGAATTTTCCAACGTGCAAAATCCATTTGTACTGTGCGACAAAAAACTTTTGGATCGCGTACTGATTAACTTGATTGACAACGCCGTAAAATTTTCGCACGTCGGCGGCAAGGTTGAACTTACTTTACGCCAGCTTGAAAGTAAAATACCTAGCGTCGGCAGTTATGAATTGCGCGTTAAAGATAACGGCACCGGTATGAGCGAAGATTTTACAAAGAGAATTTTTGAACCCTTTGCACGAGAGATAAACGCGGCGGCTATGGGTGCTCACGGTACCGGCTTGGGATTGGCAATTACAAAAAGCATTGTCGATCTTATGCACGGTAAAATTTCTGTAGTCACTCAGCCGAATCAAGGCGCTGAGTTTATTGTAAATTTATTTTTGCCGCTTGAATCCGCGCCGTATGTGCCGGACGCAAATTTTGAAGTTGATAACATTGATGAACATGCAGAAAATATTGTATTTGAAGAAGTTGGCGAAAAGGTTAAGGACGAAGTTCACGAAGAGCCAAAAGAAAAAAATTAATTTTAGAAGGAAGAATTTATGAAAGAAAATATTGTAGTATTCGGTTTAGGCTACGTCGGCTTATCGATGTCAACGTTGCTGTCACAGTATCACCACGTAACCGCGATTGACACTTCGCAGGATAAAGTAGACGCAGTAAACGCGTGTAAATCGCCGATTAAAGACGAATACATTGAAAAATATTTTGCCGAGAAAAAATTAGATTTAACTGCCACGACGGACTTTGAGACGCCTTGCCGAAATGCAAAATTTGTTATCGTCGCCGTACCTACCAACTACGACCCGCGTAAAAATTTTTTCGATACGTCCATTGTTCAAAGCGTCATTCAATCCGTGACAAAAATAAATCCCAACGCGTTTATCGTCATTAAAAGCACCATACCCGTCGGCTTTACGAAATTTGCGCGGGAAAAATTTTCTACCGACAAAATTCTTTTCAGTCCCGAATTTCTGCGCGAATCTAAGGCGCTGTATGATAACTTGTACCCGTCGCGAATAATTGTAGGCACTGATTTAAGCGATGACGCGCAGGTTAAGGCGGCGAAAGATTTTCTGCAGATTTTAACTGAATGCGCCTTGAAAAAGGATATCCCGTTACTGATTATGGGATTTACTGAGGCGGAGGCTGTTAAACTTTTCGCCAACACCTACCTTGCCATGCGCGTGACTTATTTCAACGAGCTTGACACTTACGCCGAAATGAAGGGCTTGAATACGCGCGACATTATTGAAGGCATTTGTTATGACCCGCGAATCGGCAACCATTACAATAACCCTTCCTTCGGCTACGGCGGTTACTGCCTTCCCAAAGATACCAAACAACTTTTGGCAAATTATCAAGACGTGCCGGAAAATATCATCAGCGCCATTGTAAACGGCAACCGTACGCGAAAAGATTTTATCGCCGAGAGAGTTTTGGAAATTGCCGGAGCTTACAAGTTCAATGAAAATTATTCGCCCAATCGTGAAGGCGAAGTCATTATCGGCGTGTACAGGCTCTCTATGAAAACGGACAGCGATAACTTTCGCCAATCTTCAATTCAAGGCGTTATGAAGAGAATTAAGGCGAAGGGCGCTACCGTTATCGTTTATGAACCGTCGCTTGAAGACGGATCGACTTTTTTCAACAGCAGAGTTGTAAACGATTTGGCAAAGTTTAAGGCGCTTAGCAAATGCATTATCGCCAACCGCTACGACAGCGCGCTTGATGACGTTGCCGACAAAGTTTATACGCGCGATTTATTCAGACGCGATTAAAATTTTATTAAAGGACGTGTTCAATTTGGCGGATAAAAAATTGGTCACCGTTATCACGGCGGTTTACAATATGGAAAAATATTTACAAGAGTGGGCGGAGTCTTTGGCTAAGCAGACTTTTCTTGACAAAACAGAAATTTTGGTTATTGACGACGGCTCGACAGATAACAGCGTAAAGTTGATAAAAAAATTTACCAAAAAATATAACCTGCCGATAAATCTTGTACGTAACGAAAAAAATATGGGCTTGCTCCGCACGATAATAAAAGCATATAGAATGCTTGATACAAAATATTTCGCCGTACTTGACCCCGACGATTATTATATTTCGCCGAAAAAATTGGAAAACGCCGTAAATTTTTTGGAATCCCATGAAGACTATTCTGTCTACGCGATGAACTATTATTTCTATTACGAAAAAACAAAGAAGAAAACGCCTCTCACCCCCCCCCCACGTGCCGAGTATGACGTTTAACAATATGCGTGAGGCGCCTTTTTTTCAAACTTCCGCGACGACTTTTCGCAACTGTTTCACCAAAGATTTTATAGACTACATAGAAAAATTTTCAGATGAAAATGTAACCGAAATATGCAGGGGCGACGCCTTCAGAAATGCCATTGCTTTTGGATTCGGCAAAATGTATTTTGAAAATACAATCGGCTCTGCCTATCGTTGTGATGTCGGGATGTGGGGAAATTTAAACGCATTGGAACAAGATATTTTGAATATGAAAGGTCATTGGGAATTGTTTGAGTTTTATCGCGCGCAGTTCAAGCTTGATGAAAACGCTCAACATATGCTTGGCTTGACAGTACATTTTTATGAAAAGAGTTTGGCGGCGATTGCCAATCTTATGCGCGATTTATCTTTTTATAAATTTGAGTGCAAGCCGTCATTTATTAAAAACATGAAAAAATTTCAAGGTTCAAATGACGCCGAAACGATGATGAATTGCCTGCTCCATTACGGCAAAATTTTGAAAAATTTCGGCGTGGTAATACAGTAATTGATACAATCATAAATTTTTAAGCCACAAAGAAATTTGGTTAGGGAACAGTTACAACTTAATCCATAAACTAAAAAACGCCGAGCAATTAAGTTCGACATTTTTTTTACGCAGATAATAAAGTTTTCATGACGTACAGCGCTGCAACGTACGACTTGAATTTTGTCAATACGCGAATAGTACTAAACACCTGCGTTGATTTGTTCCATTCGGAATATAATTCGCGCAGGTTTTATTTTGCGAAGTCAGGACCTTTCATCAAAAGCCACCAAGCCACTGTACGAACAGATCGGACAACGTCCATTGCAAATTTTCTCTCATTGGGCAAATTCACCTTTGTCAAATTGCCGGACGCCACCTGCGGTAAAATTTCCCAAACGTCCGAATCAATCCTGCCTGCCGTATTCTGCGTGATGTATGACGATAAATCAAACGCCACGCCGAAACTTTGAAACATACTCGGCGAAATAGAGTAGTATATAAAACCGCGCGGCGCGATTAACTCAATAATCGTCGGCACAATCGAAATATGACCGCCTACCGCGTCGGGCGGCAAAATCTTTTTGTTAATACCTGCACCGTACATTACGAAAGGTACGCTTTCATGTTCAAATATCGTCGGTCTGCTGCTGGGATCTACCCTGTGCGCGTGATCTCCCGTAATTATGAAAAGGCTGTCGGGATATTTTTCCTTAACCGAACGAATAAACTTTGTAGTGACTTTATCCATGTACCAATAATGCCCCAACTCCGTAGCAAGTTCGCGAGGATTGTCAACAGTCGGCAACTTGGCAATTTCGGCTAAAGTTCCGTTGAAATTGTAACCTTCCGCCTCCAAATCCAAATTATAAGGCGGGTGATTTGTAGTAGTCATAATCAAGTGAACTGTAGGCGGCTCGTCAGCCAAATGCTTTTCCAATGCGTCAAATAAATCACCGTCCTTCGCGCCCCACGTAGTCTGCTTGGGTACGCCTAAATCGGGATAGCCGTAAAAATTATCAAAACCCTGCGCGATAGACATTTTTGCAAGATTATCCCAACTCGGCGTCCCGCCGTACCAAAAATCAACGCGGTAACCTAATTCTTTAAGCGGCGGCGCCATTGCCGAAATATAAATCTCTTCATAAGTACGCGGCTGATAATTTATATTTATATTAACGTCCGGCATGCCGGTTATAATGCCTTCCAACGCTATGGAAGTGAAACTGCCGGTAGGAAAGAAATTCCTGCTGTAATACGCATTCGGCTCCGCGATAATGGATTTCATACCGTCGGCAACATGCAAATTGGCGTACTTGCCAAGCATTGGCCATTGCATCCAGGTTTCACCCATTATGATGAAAATATGACGAGGCTTTTCAATTTTCGCACCGCTTGCAGTACGTTCAAGGTACGGCTCAAGACTTTGCGCATTTAAATTTTTTCGCTGTGAAATAAATTCTGCACACGCCAAAATGTTATCGGGTTCCACGCCGGAAATTTCCCTAACCTCCATATCCTTTGATATAGAGTAGGCGCGGTAAAATGCCTGCACGTCGTCCAAAACGCATTCGTTTAAAAATTCGTCGGAAGTTATTCCCGCGTTTTCCCAGTTCAAACCGTTTGCGTAGGTGAAACTGCCGCCAAATCGCGCGAAAATAAAAAACGCTACGATGAATACAACATTTGCCGTGACGAACGCAATTTTTTTATTCAAACTGTCGAGATTCGGTAATGGTATCGGCTTTATTAAAAGTAGGCGGCTGAAAAAGAAAATGCAAATCAGCGTTAAGAAAATTGCAACAGGCAGACGCCAGTAAATGCCGTAACCTTGAAACAGAGTTATTATGATTGAGCCGATATCGTCATGAAGTCCCTGTACAACTTCCATGCCGAAAGTCGCGTTAAATTCGCGATAGTACGGAAAACGCGCCATGAAAAGTATTGATAAAATTAATGATGCAATGATTCCCGTTGCAAGTCGTACGCGCGAAGACAAGCCTAAAATCGTGACAAAGAAAAATGATACCAGCGTAACTGCGCCTGCAGATTTTAAGCTTAGCCGCATTCCCGCGAAATTTGCCAGCCAAATTTGTGAATTGTCCGTGCCGGCGCCTATGTAGTCCGACATTATGTACATAAAAGCCGCGCGGTAAATTTCCGTTAAAATCAGTATGAATAAAAATAATCTGAAGTCACGTTGCAAGCCGTTGCAAGCCGCTAAAAAATCTCTTTAAAAATTTCAACAGCCCTGCTCCTTTAAATGAGTTAATAAGTAGTGAGTAGTGAGTAGTGAGTAGTGGATAGTAAGTAGTGGGTAATGACTACTAACTACTGACTACTTACTACTAACTACTTACTATTCTTCGTATTACGCTCCATTGGACGCAACACACCTTCATAAATCATTCGTTGACCGTTAATCTCGTCTACAAGATAAATCGGTCGTCGTTTACTCTCATAAAAAATTTGTCCTACGTATTCGCCGATAATGCCAAGCGCTAAAAGTTGCGTGCCGCCGAGAAAAAGCATTACCGTCATCAATGTAGGATAACCTGCTACCGGATCGCCGTAAAGCAACGCCATTATAAGCACAAAAACCATGTAAGCTATCGCGCCGCACGATACCGCGATACCTAAAAACGTCATCAGTCTAAGCGGCAACGTCGTGAAAGAAGTCATACCCTTCATTGCAAGGTTAAACAGCGCAAAATAATTCCACGTCGTACTACCTGCCGCTCGCGGTTTTACTTCAAACGGAATTTCTTTTTTATGATAGCCGACCCATGTAAAAAGTCCTTTCGTGAAACGCTGATTTTCACGCATCAATTTCAACGCCTCTATACAGCGTCTGTCCAAAAGGCGAAAGTCTCCTACGTCACGTTGCATTTCGTAGGACGTACTGAACTTTTTCATAATCGCGTAAAAAAGATTAGCCAAATTGCGCTTAAGCCACGTTTCACCTGCGCGGTCTACGCGCTTGCCGCAAATGTCGTCGTAACCTTCGCGCCAATATTTTACCATATCTGCAATGACTTCAGGCGGGTGTTGTAAATCGGCGTCCATAATTATAACCGCATCACCTTCAGAATAGTCAATACCCGCCATCATAGCAGATTCTTTTCCGAAATTTCGCGATAAACTGATATACGTCACGTCATCATATTTTTCGGCAAGCTCGCGCAGTTTGTCAATCGTACTGTCGCGACTGCCGTCATTTACAAAGACGTAATTAAAAGTGCAATTCGGAATATTTTTCACGTGACTTTGTACCGCCGGATAAAACATTTCTATAACTTCTTCCTCGTTGTAACACGGTACAATAATCGTGATTTTATCCATTAATTTCAATTCCTTTTTCATAAATCGCACAAAGAAATAGCCGCGCTCACTCGCATTTTGCAAGCCCGCACGGCGTAGCGACTGAAGCTTATTATTTTTATTTCAATGTATGCAAATCAGAAGGACGATTGAATTATCAGCGCCAAATTTTTATCCATTTCGTCTTCCCAGTGAATATTATAAGCGCGCGCAGGAGTCTCAACGCCCCAGTTATTAATCTTCACGTCGATATACTCGTTGCCGTCTTTTGAAAGGCGTTTAACCGGACAATCTTTGCACGGCTCGTCGAGATTATGAAAGCGCTTGTAGCAAGTCTGCGCGCTTGACGAAGTGATAAGCGTCTGCCTGATTGTATTGTTAAAGAAAATCGGCTCGTAGGAATTTTTATCGACGACGTAGATAAACTCCTGCATATGATCCAAAATATTTTGCAGGTGACGATTCATCTTTTCGGCAACCGTGTCACTCTTTCTGTCAAGCAAAATATTTCCCAACAACACGGAGAAAATGCTAATCTTAGTCAAAATATCCTGTTCCCATTCGCGCGGGTGTATACTTTCAAAACCGATTGAGCCTAAAAGTTCGCCGCTGTGTGAAAATTGGCAGTGTGCAAATGAACCAAGTTTAATTTTCTCCAACGCTTCGGCATCTTCTTTGAACTTTTGAAAAGCATTTTCACAAATCGACGTAACGCCGTAAGGAGAGGGGTGATAGTTGGATTCTACAATGTTACAGTAGCGGTCGACGAAGAAGGGATACTGCTTGACTATAGTTTCACTGTTCAAAGAAATGCCGTTGGGGCTTATCCATTCAAAGGCGACGGAATATTTATTTGAAGAGCGATTGAAACGGTTGACACAGACGCGATCCAAATTGTATTGTTTGCCGAACATTTCAAGGCAAACTTGCACCGTTACTTCAGGGTTTTGCGTCTCGTAAAGCAGATTCAAAATAAATTCCAACATATTATCTTGAAAAGCTTTTTGGCGCATATCTTCAGCGTGTTGAGGATCTCTTTCCGATTCAACGCTGAATGAACGTCCGATAAGGCTTGAATGATAAATTGAGTAGCGATTTTTGCCAAGTGATTTTGATTCGTACAAAGCTCGGTCGGCGCGTTTAAAAAGCTCGGTGTATGAAGTGCCATGCTCGGGATAAAGTGCAACACCGACACTTATTGAAAAAGGCAAGCTTACGTTATTGCTTTCATAGGTACGATCGAGATTTTTCAAAAGTTCGGTGCAACGTTTATCAAGCACGTCAAGCGACGGCATTTCGCGGAATAATACAACAAATTCATCACCGCCTATTCTGCCGACAATATCTTTTTGGCGGAAAATGCCGCGAATTTCATGTCCCATATCGGTTAGCACGCCGTCGCCGAAAAGATGTCCGAAGGCGTCATTAATTGCCTTAAAACCGTCCGCGTCGATTATCAGAAATGCCGGCGGGATATCGGTAGCAGTCAACGTAGAAAGATATTCGTCAATGTGGTGTTGAGTGGCGGTTTTATTGTAAAAGCCGGTTAATACGTCATGCTCGGCGGAATGTTGCAATTCAAGTTGCCAAAGTTGCTTAACGTTAATGTTGCAGATACAGCCGAACGCGACAACCGGTCCCAAGTCATTGAAGTAAAGCATAAGGCGAAATTCTACCCAAAGATAGCCGTTACCGCCTTTGCCGCGCAGTCTTGCCTTTGTGATAAAAAGTTTATGATCGTTTTTCGTGTCCTGCATCCAAAACATTTGATCAAAAAATGTTTCAAAAATTTCACGATCATCAGGGTGAATAATGTCTCCTTTGAAAAAAGCGCTTGACGCCGGCGACACACTCTGAAGCAAATCATAATCGCAATTTTCTACCGGAGCCATAAATTCCATGTAGTCATTTTCAATAGTCCATTTAAAATAAATTATATTTTCAACGTCACTCAAAGCTCCGTAAATTTCCGTGCTGAATTCCGTCGGTATAGCACTATTTGTAACGTTTGAGTCGCTCATATTTTTGCAGCGCCTTTATTTGACGACAAAATTTTTTTGCCGACAATAAATTTGCCGCCGACACCTCCTTACAATTAAATTGTTAATTATTTTACCAAATATCGGCAAGCTTATTCAACCAATTTTTAAAAATCTTTTAGAAGATTTTTTCACATTATTATGGTAAAATTTTTTGAAAAAAAAATTTCGACAGGTACAGACTTTGAAAATTATTCAAGCAAAAAATTTAAAACACGTTTACAAGACTGCCGCCGGTGAAAAGGTTGTGCCGAATGACATAAGCTTTTCCATTGACGAAGGCGAATTTGTCGCGATTATCGGTACTAACGGCTCCGGCAAGTCCACTTTGGCTAAGCATTTTAACGCGCTTTTATTGCCGAGTGAAGGCAAAATTTTTGTGACGGCGCTTGATACTGCGGATGAAAATAATTTATGGCAGATTCGCGAAAATGTCGGCATGGTTTTTCAAAATCCCGACAATGAAATTGTAGCCGCCGTAGTTGAAGATGACGTAGCTTTCGGCTGTGAAAATTTAGGCATTGAATCTTCTGAAATAAGTCGGCGCGTTGACGCGGCACTTGACGCAGTGAATATGAGCGCGTACAAAAAATTTTCGCCCGGTAAATTAAGCGGCGGTCAAAAACAGCGTATCGCGATAGCCGGAGTGTTGGCAATGCATACAAAAATAATCGTCTTTGATGAACCTACAGCGATGCTTGATCCTGCAGGACGGCGTGAAATTTTGGAAACGGCTAAAAAACTTCACGCGCAGGGTATGACGATAATTTACATTACTCATTTTATGGAAGAGGCGGCGGCGGCGGACAGAATTTTTTTAATGGAAAACGGCAAGATTTTAAAAATCGGTACGCCGCGTGAAATTTTCGCCGACGTCAAGGAACTTAAACGCTTGGGGCTTGACGTACCCGTTGCAGTGGAACTTGCCGACAGGTTGAGAAAACGCGGCTTAAAACTGCCGAAAAGTATTTTGACTGATGAAGAGTTGGTAGACGCGCTTATAAAAATTTCCGCGCAGAATTGAGGTTACAAAATGGATTTAAACTACATTGTTGTACAGGCAGGCGGCAGAGGCTCGCGCATGGAAAGGTTGACGCGCAATAAACCTAAGGCGCTTGTACCCGTGAACAATCTGCCGATGATTTTTCATCTTTTTAAAAAATTCCCCGACAAAAAATTTATCATTATCGGCGATTATAAATTTGACGTGTTGGAAAGGTATTTAAAAACCTTTGCCGACGTGAATTATACGCTTGTAAGCGGCGCGGGGCAGAAGGGAACCTGCGCGGGACTTTCAAACGCTTTAAGTCACGTACCGGCAGATGAACCGTTGCTTTTAATTTGGTGTGACTTGATTTTAGCCGACGATTATCAACTGCCTGATACCGATAAAAACATTATCGGCATTTCGCAGGATTTTTCATGCCGCTGGTCATATCGCGACGGAAAATTTTTTGAAGAGCCAAGCGACACTCATGGCGTTGCTGGTTACTTCATTTTTCAAAATAAAACCTTTCTAGCCGACGTACCGACAAGCGGCGAATTTGTACGCTGGTTGCAGAGTCAAAATTTTACCTTCGACGAACAGCCGCTTAAAAATACGAAAGAATACGGGCTTTACAGCGAATGGAGCAAGTTGCCGCAAATGCGCTGTCGTCCCTTCAATCAAATTACCGTTGAAGGCGATAAAGTCATTAAGCGCGGCATTGATGCGCAGGGCAGGGATTTAGCGAAAAAAGAAATTGCGTGGTACAAAAAAATTCAAGGCGAAGATTTTACCAACATACCGAAAATTTACGCCTATGAACCGCTGACAATGGAATTTATCGACGGTCAAAACATTTACGAATACAATTACATTCCCGCCGAACAGAAACGCTACATTTTGAAAAAAATTATTCACTGTCTGCAGGACGTTCACAGACTGGGCGGCGTTAAAGCCGACAAGGAAAGTTACTTCGACGCGTACATTGCAAAGACTTACAAGCGGCTTGAAAAAGTTCGTCACCTTGTACCCTTCGCCAATGAAAAAACTGTCACGATTAACGGGCGCGTCTGCCGAAATATTTTTTACTGTAAAGACGAATGCGAAAGGCTGGTTATGCAGTACATGCCGGAGGAATTTCGACTGATTCACGGCGATTGCACTTTTAGTAATATGATGTTGCGGCATGACAGCGAGCCGGTTTTAATAGATCCGCGCGGCTATTTCGGTTACGTGCAGTTTTACGGCGACGTTGCTTATGATTGGGTTAAACTTTACTATTCACTTTTAAGCAATTACGACAGATTTAATTTAAAAAGATTTTCTCTTGACATTGACGATAAAGGCGTACAGCTTGAGATTGAAAGTAACGGCTGGGAAAATCTTGAGGAATATTTCTTTGAACTTTTGGACGGCGAAGTTAGCAAGCGGCAGATGAAATTACTTTTGGCTATTACGTGGCTGTCGCTTACAACGTACGCGTGGGAGGATTACGATTCAATTTGCGGCGCTTTTTACAACGGGCTTTACTACCTTGAAGAGGCTCTGCAAATGGAGAGTGCTTACAGCTACTTTGCGCCGAATATGAACTACCTTGAAAACGCGCTTAAATCCATTTCCGGCACGCAGATGGATAATTTCATTTCGGATTGTGAAAATACTCTTCGCGCAGGTCATAAAATCATTGTATCGGGTCTCGGCAAAAATGTTCCGATATGTGAAAAATTTGTCGGCACCATGAATTCAATGGGGCTTGACGCAAGATTTATGCATACCAATTCGGCTGTACACGGCGATATGGGCATTATTCGCGCAGGTGACTTGGTGATAATTTTAAGTAAAAGCGGTGAAACTGAAGAGTCTGTTTACTTGACGCGGCTTTTGCAACGGCGTGACGGCGTTAAACTGCGGCTTTTAACTTTCAAAGACTACAGCACGCTTGCCGATATGATACCGAAAAAATTGGTGATTCACCTTGAACACGAAGGCGATTTGTGGGACGTTGTACCTAACAATTCGACGACGCTAAATTTAATCGTGTTGCAGACAATAGCGATTGAAGTTGCTCGCCGTATGCAAATTGACTTGGAAAAAGATTTTAAACCGAATCATCCCGGCGGCGCCATTGGACGCAAATTATATTTTTAGCATAAAGGAGCATTGAAGATTGGAAAAAGAATTGGTACTTTCGACACTGCCGCATACATGGATTTTTGACATTGACGGTACGCTTGTAAAGCATAACGGCTACATGACGCCGGAAGGTGACACGTTGCTTGACGGCGTTGCAGAATTTTTTGCAAGCATTCCGGCAAAAGATATGATTATTTTGATAACTGCGCGGAATTCCAATTTACGCGAGGTTACTGAAGAATTTTTGAAAAAGAATAATATTCGCTATGACCACATAATTTTTAATGCGCCGGTCGGTGAACGAATTTTGATAAACGACAACAAGCCCGACGGTCTGCAAATGGCTTATTCCATTGCACTTGAACGCGATAAATGGGATAAGTTGACGCTGGTTGAAAAATATCACGAAATCGGCAAGCCGACGCTTTAAAAATTTAACATTAATACCATAAAAAAAC
>CAJOKY010000105.1 GCA_905235425.1 uncultured Selenomonadaceae bacterium | reverse complement strand
GCTAACAGCTAACAGCTAATAGCTAAAACCTAACTCCTAACCTATTAAAAAATGGAAAGTGAAGAGTTCGTCTTCTACTTTCCACTACGGTTTTGTCCCTGCAAGCAAAGACCTTTATTTCTTCGTGAGTTTAGTGATAACGTCTTGAGTGATATCGGTGCCGCCATAAACAACTGCCGCTTTAGCTACAACAATACTCAATCCTCTTGCATCAGCCGTCTGCTTTACCGCTTCTTCGACTTTCTTTAAAAGTTGTTCGCTGAGTTCACTTTCACGATTGGCAATTATTTGCTGGCTCTGCATATAAAAATCTGCTTTTTCTTGGTCAGTGGTAAGACCGGGTTCTTTCTCTTTAAAATTCTTTTCAACCTCTTCAACGGTAGCTTTAAGCTGTTCTTCCGCACTTTGTCTGTCGGGGTGTTGCATCATAACCTGCTGCATATCGACAACGCCGACTGTTGAGGAAGGTGCCGCAGATGCAATGCCGCCGCTTTGCGTAAGTGCCAACGCTACCACACTGCCGATAAAAACCAACGCGATAATGACGCTTACGATTTTTACCTGCTTTTTCTCCAACTTCATCATTAACGTATCTCTCCCTTGATTTTACTTTAATATAACGGCGCTTATTATAACAAACAGATTTTTACATTGCAAGAAATTTTCATATTTCTAATTTGACTTCTGCATAGAAGTTTACATTAAACGCCACATGCCGCTTATCAGCAGAAATGCCATTATTATGAAAACTACACAGCCTACAATGCACAATACCAAATCCGGCTTGTAATGCCATATCCAATCACCGCTCAACTTTTCCAACGGCAATGTAGAATTTTTGTGGACGTACGGAAGACATATTGCCGCGCCCAATATCATACCGAATATGAAAAGACAGATAAATCCCAAAAGTACATCCAACGGCATTATATCAGTAAAAGTTTTTAAATAAGACTCCACTTTATCACTTCCTCGACATAATTGTATAACCGAATCTGATTTTAAAAATTTTATGTAAAAATCTTTTTTATGTCAATGTTTTTTTACAAAGGCTCTGGGATTTACTTACTTTTTCTTTGGCGCAAAGAAAAAGTAACAAAAAGAAACATGGCGCGGCTGTAGTTCGCTTACGTGGTTGGTAGTTCCGGCTTTTACGTACGCACAAATGTTATGGTAATTTCGGCGTTATCGTACGCAGCTCAAGGCACATCCGCGCCTTTTTTTATTAACATTAATGCAAAAAAATTGTAAAAATCTTTTTTATGTCAATGTTTTTTACGGTACTTCCGGCTTTTACGTACGCACGAAGTTTAAAATATTTTCGGCGTTATCGTACGCAGCTCAAGGCACATCCGCGCCTTTTTTTATTAACATTAATGCAAAAAAATTTGCAATTCCTTTCATTATCGAAAAAGAATTGCAAAAGTTTTTATCTAATCCAAAAAATCTTTCAGCTTTTTACTTCGGCTTGGGTGACGAAGTTTTCTAAGAGCCTTAGCCTCAATCTGCCTAATGCGTTCACGTGTTACTTTGAAATTTTTGCCTACTTCCTCAAGAGTACGCGCCTTGCCGTCCTGCAAACCGAATCGCAACATTAAAACTTGCTTTTCGCGGTCAGTCAAAGTACCCAAAACTTCGGTAAGTTGTTCGCGTAAAAGTACATCAGCCGCCGCGTCTGCCGGAGCCTGCGCGTCGCGATCTTCTATGAAGTCGCCTAAATGCGAATCTTCTTCCTCACCAATCGGTGTTTCCAAAGAAACGGGTTCCTGCGCGATTTTCATAATTTCCAAAACTTTATCTACGGGTACTTCCATTTCTTTGGCAATTTCATCCGGTGTAGGGTCTCTGCCGAGTTTTTGTAAAAGTTGCCTTTGTACGCGAATCAATTTGTTAATCGTCTCAACCATATGAACCGGAATGCGAATTGTACGCGCTTGGTCGGCAATGGCACGAGTTATCGCTTGACGTATCCACCATGTTGCATAGGTGCTGAACTTGTAGCCTTTTTTGTAGTCAAACTTTTCAACGGCTTTAATGAGTCCGAGATTTCCTTCTTGAATTAAATCCAAAAAAAGCATACCGCGCCCAATGTACCTTTTGGCAATGCTTACTACAAGGCGCAAATTTGCCTCAGCCAAATCTTTTTGAGCCTGTAAAGCCGACTCCATATCTTTATCTCGATTTTCCATAATCTTAGCTAATCGAACTTCTTGATCTCCTGTCAAAAGAGGTACACGCCCTATTTCTTTAAGGTACATTCTTACGGGGTCATCAATGCCGCTGTCCATACTGGCATCAATTTCCTGCGGCTTTATGGGTGATTGCGTTTCAACTGAAATATTGTCAACTTCATTTGTATTTGGCAAAACCTGCGAATCTATCATAGCATTTATACTACGGTTAGAATCATATACGTCGGCATTGCCGGACAAGTTTGTACTTACTGCGTCATCAATCCTTATACCGGCGTCCGGTTCGTCGTCCATTATCTCTATGCCTTTGCTTATTAATTCTGCGTAAATGTTGTCTACTACATCGACAGATGTTTCAATGTCTGTATCTAGGTTACTCTTTGCCTCAACAAGATCGCTTAAATCACTTTGATACAATCGTCTGCCATTTTTCATGGCTTTAGAGTATAGCTCGTTCACTATCTGTTGAGAGATATTGCCTGTGCCGGATTCGCTCGTCTCGATATTTTTATTCTCGCTCGACATACGAAGCCCGTTACTTACTTTTAAACTCTCATTCAAAAGGCTGTAACGGTTTTCACCTCCTTATCAATTATACTTTCTAAAGTTGCTGATTTCTTATTTATAAAAATTCTATCTTCCTTCTAATTGTTTGATATCGTTAAGATTGTTTATCATTTTTTTAAAATCTTCATAGTTACTTGGATTGCGTCCAAATAAATTACTATAATCTGTATGTACCATTTTATTAAGCAGTTGCTGAGTAGCATCTTCTGCCGCCTTACGGATTGTCTTTTTGTCAGACTCCAAATAAATTATAGCATCTGTCGGTGTTTGCTGTACTTCTTCTACAACTTCCGGATCTGCCATTATCTTCAAAAATTCTTTGTAAGATTCTTTGTCAAAATATTCTATGGCGTCTTCTTTGTCCGGTGGAGAATCTTCATCAAGACAAATTTGAAGGTAGCGATAGATTTCTCTATGTGGTTCGTAGTCAAATATTTCAGGCGGAATAATTTGTGATACGTAATCTAAAAAATCCATATCCAAACACAGTAACTTTAAAAATGCCACACCTCTAAATTTATCACGTCTAATTTCAACAGGATGCTTAAAATTACTTGAATGAACAATCGGTATCTTAATTTCTTCCTTAGGTTCATTGTCAGATAAAATACGCGTGAAAAATTTATATTTGTCAAAGCGAACGGGATTTTTTATGTACTTAAAAAAAGCGTCTTTCCCGTTTTCTGACAAATATTCAATCGGCTTTTCAGGCAATGCGGCTATAAAAATAGTACCTTCGTCATTTGCAACCGATTTTAATATTTCATCTTCAATCTCTAGTTTATCTCCATATTTCAGACAAAAAATTATGCGCTTGGCGTACTTGGTCAACAACTTTGCAATTTCCGACGTAAGATTATTTTCCGGTATCGCTACAACGTTTTCAAAGCCGGTACTGCTTAAAATTACTGCGTCCAAACAATCTTCTACAATTATAACAGCACCTTCACGTTTAGCCGATTTATACGCTATGTTTAATCCAAAAATCAAACCACGTTTATTGAATGACGAAGTTTCTTCAGGATAAATGTACTTTGAATTTACTCCATCCGATTCATAAAAAATTTGCTTTTCAAAGTCAATGACTCTGCCTATTATCGCCGTGACTTTTCCGACTTCATCAGAAAATGGAAATACCACGCATTTTTGAAATTTGTCTTCAAAAAGATTTACTTTGCGAGCGATGAAACCTGATTCAAGAATCATTCCAACGTTGAAGTTGTATTCGTATAAAAAGCGTGTTAAGTTTTTATTATCTTCAGACGCGTAACCAATATTAAATTTTTCAATCGCAAAATTGGATATTCCACGCGATTCCAAATATTTCCTGCAGACAGCGCCTTTATCGGTATTTATCAAAATTTCGTGATAAAAATCGCTTGCATATTCTTTTATTTCAGCCAGTTCCCTTTTCTTTGCTTCGTATCTGGCCTCTTCAAAGCCGATTTTTTTAGGATACAATTCCAGCCTAAATTCTTTCGCTTTACTTTCGAGCGCGTCAAATAAGCGGATTTTTTCTGCCATAGCCAAAAATTTCAATGCATTGCCGCCGGTGTGACAGACAGGGCAATAAAATTTTCCTTTTTCAGGATTTACAATTAAAGATTCTCCATCATCGTCATGGAAAATACAACGGCAAAGGTAATACTCGCCGACTTTTTTTAAATTGGCGTACCTTGCAATAACATCTTTTATCTTAGTATAGCTTTCTACAAGATTTACGCACTCGCTTAACTGCAAGTAATCCACGTCTTTACCTCCGCGTTTATATATTCCCTACGTTTTCCAAATACCCTTTTTGTCGCATTAAAAAAACTTCCCTGCTCTTTAGGGAACAGGGAGTAGGGATTAGCCATTAGCCATTAGCGAATAGCCATTAGCGAATAGCCATTAGCCATTAGCCGCTTAAACCTAACACCTAAAAGCTAATAGCTAACAGCTAACAGCTAATCAGCCATTGTTGCCGCCATAATAGCTTTTTGCATATGCAGACGATTTTCCGCCTCTTCAAAGATAATCTCCGCATTATCCTCAAAAACATCTTCCGTAATTTCTTCGCCGCGATAGGCAGGTAAACAATGCATTACAATAACATTTTTGTCGGCGTGACTTAAAAGCTCTTTGTTGACTTGGTACGGCGCAAAAATCTTTTTACGTGCCTCGTGCTCGTCTTCTTGCCCCATACTAGCCCAAGTATCCGTCGCAACAATATCAGCGTCTTCAACCGCCTTTATCGGGTCTTCTGTCCATGATAACTTTGCGCCGGTCAACTTCGCATCTGCTAAAGATTGACGTATGACTTTTGCATTTGGCTTGTGACTTTTCGGCGTTGCAACGGTTAAAGTCATTCCAACTTTCGCCGCGCCGTACAGATACGAATTAGCCATATTGTTGCCGTCGCCTACATACGCCATTTTCAAATTGTTCAAGTGTTTGCCTTTAAATTCGCGAATAGTCAAAAGGTCTGTCAGCACTTGACAAGGGTGCAAAAGGTCACTCAAGCCGTTTATAATCGGTATTCTTGCGTACTTTGCAAACTCAACAAGTCTGTCGTGTCCAAAGGTACGAATCATTATGCCGTTTAAATACCGTGACAAAACACGTGCAGTGTCTTTAATCGGTTCACCGCGTCCCAACTGTAAATCTCTATTCGACAAAAAAAGTGCCGTGCCGCCGAGCTGGTACATTCCCACTTCAAATGAAACGCGTGTCCGGGTTGAAGATTTTTCAAAAATCATTCCCAGTGTTTTGCCCTTCAAAAAATCCGGTGTCGCGTCTATTCTGCCATAAATTTTTAATTCTGCCGCGAATTGTAAAAGCTCTTCGACTTCTTCTGCGTCTAAATCGTGAATTGAAAGTATATCTCTGCCTTTTAAAAACATTTTTATCACCGTTCCTTGAATAGTGAGTAGTGAGATAGTGAGTAGTGAGTAGTGAGTAGTGAGTAGTGAGTACTTACTATTAACTACTTACTACTTACTACCTACTACTTACTAACCTCTAAAACCTCGTCCAAAATATTTATAACTTCGTCAACCTGCGCAGTATCGATAATCAGCGGCGGTACAAACCTCAACACCGTGCCGACGGTACAATTTATTATAGCGCCGCGTTTCATACATTCGTTGACAATTTCCACGCCTTTCAATTTTGAATTGGAAAGTTGCAAGCCGAGTATTAAACCTTCGCCGCGAACTTCACTAATCTGCGCGGAGTATTTTTTCTGCAAGTCAATGAGTTTACCTTTAAAATACGCGCCGACTTCTTCGACGTGCGATAAAAATTTTTCATTTGGTATCGTGTCAAGTACAACATTAGCAGCCGCGCAGGCAAGGGGATTTCCGCCAAATGTCGTGCCGTGATCTCCCGCGTGAAAAGCCTGTGCAACTTTTTCAGTGACAATAAACGCGCCAATCGGCACACCGCCTGCAAGTCCCTTAGCAAGCGTGACGATATCCGGCTTGACGCCGTATTTTTCATAGGCAAAAAATTTACCGCTACGACCAATGCCGCATTGAATTTCGTCGAGAATCAAAAGTGCGCCGTGCTTATCGCAGAGTTCACGAACTTTTTTCAGATAATCGCCTTTCGGCGTATAAACGCCGCCTTCGCCTTGAATTGTTTCCAGCATAACCGCGCAGGTTTTGTCGCTGATTTTAGATTCAAGGTCGGCAATGTCATTGTACTTCACGTAGTCAAACGCGCCCGGCAACGGTTCAAAACCTTTGTGATATTTAGGCTGTCCCGTAGCCGTAAGAGTGGCAAGCGTCCTGCCGTGAAAGCTGTCCCACGCCGTGATAATTTGAGATTTTTCAGCGTCGATTGAGTGCGCGAACTTACGTGCAATTTTAATCGCGCCTTCATTAGCCTCAGCGCCGGAATTGGCGAAAAATGCGCGGTCAAGTCCTGAAAGTTTTACAAGCTTTTCAGCGGCGTTTGCTTGCGGCTCGGTGTAGTACAAATTCGACACGTGAATTAATTTCGTCGCCTGTTTTGATACGGCGTCTACAAGCGGCGGGTAGGCGTGCCCCAGTACATTTACCGCGATACCTGCAAGAAAGTCTACGTACTTTTTGCCGTTGATATCGTAAACGTACGCACCCTCGCCGTGCTCCAAAACTATTTTGTAGCGATTGAATACCGGCAAGTAATTTTTGTCGTCACGTTCAAAAACCTTTTCCTGCGTTTCACTCAAAACTGATTCCTCCTTAGGTTAGCTATTAAATTTTCACTACAATAGCCACTATTAAAATTACTATTAGCGCCGTGAAAAAATCTGCGCGATGAAATTTTAACTGTCGAAAATGCGTCCTGCCTTCGCCTCCTCGATAACACCGCGCCTCCATTGCAAGCGCCAATTCATCCGCGCGGCGAAAACTTGACAAGAAAAGCGGCACCAATACCGGTACGAAATTTTTCAGCCTTTGAATTATATTGCCTTCGTCAAAATCCGCGCCGCGTGATTTTTGCGCCTTAATAATTTTGTCAAGCTCTTCAATCAGCGTCGGAATAAACCTTAGCGCAATGGTCATCATCATTGCAAATTCGTGAGCCGGTACGCCGATTTTTTTTAGCGGCGACATAAGTTTTTCCAACGCGTCTGTAAGCTGTATCGGCGACGTGGTAAATGTCAGAAGGCTTGATAAAACTATCAGCAGGATTAATCGCAGGCTGATAAGTACGCCGAATTTTACGCCTTCATCAGTAATTTTGAATGTTCCCAGCTCTGCCAAAACTTCGCCGTTATGCGTGAACAGGTGAATTATAAATGTAAACGCGACAATTAAGATTATCGGTTTTAAAGATTTTAAAATTGTGATTGGTGGAATTTTGGATATAAAAATTACGGCGCAGGTTACGGCGCTTAAAAATACATACGCCGCCGCGCCTTCCGCGCAGAATATCACTATCATAAGTATGAAGAGTGAAATTATTTTTGTACGCGGGTCAAGTTTATGTATAACCGAATCTTCGGGGAAGAATTGTCCCAGTGTAATATCCATATTAGATTGTAGAGGGTAGAGGGTAGAGAGTAGAGGGTAGGAAATAGAAAACCTACTGTCTACTATCTACCTCCTACCTCCTATTTCCTAGCATATTAGATTGTAGAGGGTAGA
>CAJOKY010000104.1 GCA_905235425.1 uncultured Selenomonadaceae bacterium | reverse complement strand
ATTGATGTTGCAGAAGAATAAATGCCGTCCGCCGTACCTACCATGTACCCTAAATCTATCAATCGGCGTTGCAAAGCCCGTACGCGTTCGCCGCTGTCACCAGGTTTAAGATAATTTGCCACGCCGTCGTGCATTAAAGTAGTTATGTCAATTTCATCATAAGCCGCCGCGTGCAAAAGTGCAAAGGTTTTATCGTCGCAAATACCGTTGGCAGGAAGACCTATTGCCGATTGAAAATCTTTTACCGCGTTTAATGTCGCGTCACCGTAATAGCCGTCAATCGCACCGTAATAAAGTCCCTGCGCCGTAAGACAAGTTTGTATCTCCGAAACTTCAGCGCCGCTGTCTCCGTAACTTGCCGCCTCGCAAATTTCAAATCCAAATGTCACGGAAGAAAATATCAGCGTCCACGCACATATTTTTTTACGAAAAGATTTTCCAAAAATTTTTTTTACAACGGTACTCTGCATTTGAAAAACCTCCACCTTCACCAAAATTTTTTTCCGAAATTTTATGAAAAAATTATAGCAGATTTTTTTTAGCTGTTCAATAAGCGCCGTTTATCACTGCGCGGCAGGAAAAAGGTTAGTGAGTAGTGAATAGTGAGTAGTGAGTAGTGAATAGGGATTAGGGATTAGGGATTAGGTGTTAGCGATTAGCTATTAGGCGGTGTTGAATAAATCTAATTCAGAAAAGCCGAAATTTTTGATAACACCGGAATAGATGAGGCGCACAAGGACGTGCGCCCCGTCCGCGCCATGAGCGTGATGCGAATGCAGCGGACATGTTTCTTTTGTTACTTTTCTTTGCGCCAAAGAAAAGTAAGTTAAAAAAATCTTAACATTTTTTTATAAATATAGACTTATTCAACACGCCTTAGCTCTTAGCGTTTAATATCTAATGGCTAATGGCTGCTCCCTGTTCCCTAAAATCAATGAATTAAAGGAGAATTGTGAATGGGAAATTTTAAAGCAGTTGAGATTCGCAAAAATATTTACTGGGTCGGTGCTATCGATTGGTCGCTTAGAAATTTTCACGGCTACGAAACTTCACGCGGCACGAGCTACAACGCGTACTTAATTTTGGACGAAAAAATTACGCTGATTGATACAGTGAAAATCGACTTCAAAGATGAGTTGCTTGAAAGAATTTCTTCAGTTATCAATCCTGCAAAAATTGACGTAATTGTTTCAAGTCACGTTGAGCCCGACCATTCCGGCGCGTTACGCGAAATTGCCGCCCTTGCACCAAATGCCGAAATTATCACGACTCAACCTAACGGCTTGAAAGGCTTGTCTACGCGCTACGGTGAACTGAATTACAAGCCGGTTAAGGCAGGCGATAAAATTTCAATCGGTCAGCGTACTTTGCAATTTGTACCGACGCCGATGTTGCACTGGCCGGACTCAATGGTTACGTACTGTCCTGAAGAAAAAATTTTATTTTCAAACGACGCCTTCGGTCAACATTTAGCCGCGTCAATGCGTTTTGATGACGAAAATAATTTGGAAACAATTTTGTACGAGGCTAAAAAATATTACGCCAATATCTTAATGCCGTTCGGTAAACAGGCGCAGACAGCATTAAAGGCGCTGGGCGATTTAGAAATTGAAATGATAGCTACCGGTCACGGCGTAAGTTGGCGTTCACATATTGATAAAATTTTGGAATGCTACAAAGATTGGAGTAGCGGCGAAGTTGCGGAGCGTGCGGTTATTGTATTTGATTCAATGTGGCATTCAACTGAAATTATTGCGCACACAATAACTGAAGCATTTGCAAAGAAAAAAATTCCCGCCGCTTATTACGACGTGAAACATACGCCGCTTTCCGACATTGTCACGGATATTTTTAAGAGTAAATATCTTGCCGTAGGTTCACCGACAATTCATAATCAGCTTATGCCGACAATCGCGCAGTTTCTCTGCTACATTAAGGGATTGCGTCCGCAGAATCACAAGGCGTTTGCATTTGGTTCATACGGCTGGAGCGGTCAAAGTATCGGTATGGTTGAAGATGAATTGAAGGCAGCGGGTTTTGAAATTATTCTTGACAAGATTAAAATTTTAAATGTGCCGACAAAAAATCAGCTTGACGAAATTGAAGAGAAGATAGTAAGTAGTTGGTAGTGAGTAGTTAGTAGTGAATAATGAGTAGTTGAAAACACTACTTACTACTTACTATTTACTACTTACTAAAAGAAAAATCCCGAAGGTTTTGTACCGACGGGAAATTTTTTTGTCACGCAGATAATCAATTTTTAGCTCAGTTTAAATTTGTGAACAACCTCATTCAAATT
This sequence comes from uncultured Selenomonadaceae bacterium, assembly GCA_905235425.1. GTDB lineage: Bacteria > Bacillota > Negativicutes > Selenomonadales > Selenomonadaceae > Quinella. The sequence continues at coordinate 5,592 of CAJOKY010000104.1, read as the reverse complement.
GTTTGAAAGACCGGTAAGCGTCTTACTGTCCTCCGCAACTTGTACGACACTGCTTGCCTGTTGCGCAGTCACGATAGAAATGGATTCAATTTCGTTTACAACTTCGTCCGAAAGATTTACAGCCTGCTCGGTGCGGTCAACGATAGTTTTCATAGGTTCAAGCAAGCGGTCAATGACTTTCATAACGATTAAAGAATTTTCCTCCGCCGTACGAATCATACCGACAATTTCTTGGAAAGAGTGTCCTGTAGTTTCAACGTTGCCGCGTCCCTGTTCAACGCGACTTCTGCCGGTTTCCATAGCTTGTACGGCATTTTCAGTAGTAACTTGAATTGTTTCAATAATGGTGCCGATTTTTTCAACCGCCTCTTGTGAACCTTCCGCCAGTTTGCGAACTTCATCAGCAACAACGGCGAACCCGCGCCCTTGTTCACCGGCTCTTGCCGCCTCAATCGCCGCGTTAAGCGCCAACAAATTTGTTTGTCCCGCGATATTTGAGATTGTCTCCACTATTGAACCTATTTCTTTGGAATTTTCGCCGAGTTCGCGTACAATCTTAGCAGATTCTTGCACCGCCTTAGCAATTTCATTCATCTGCTTAACAGTTTCAATTGCCAACGCACTGCCTTCCGTAGCCTGCTTGGCGGTATTTTGGACGCTTTCCAATCCGCTTTTCATAGAAGTTACGGCTTTTTTAACGTCGCCTTCCATTTGATGTACGTGCGTTTTTGTTTCAATTAAATTTTTACGCTGTGTCAAGACGTTATCGGTAACTGTAGCAACAGATATGGCAACGCTTTCTACACTTTCGGCTGAGCGTGCAAAACTTTTATATAAAGATTCGGCGTCTTCAGAAACAGTCTTTGAAGTTTCCTGCATATTTTTTATAATGTCGCGTACGTGTTTTATGACTGAATTAAACTGCGTTGATATAAAACCAAATTCATCATCGGTAAGGCTTTCAATTTCTTTAGACAAGTCGCCCTTCGCAACACGCGTGGCAACATCTTCCATTTCAACTACAGAATATTTTATCGTCTTGACAAGCAAGCTTACTACAAAGCCGCTTAAAATCAACATCAAGATAAGCACGACACCGCTTATATGCACGCGCGTTATAAGTTTGTCAAATACTTCATCTGCTTTTTCAGTCGCTTCATAAAGTCCCTTATTGCAATCTTCGCCGTCTTTTCTCATCAATTCATCAAGCGCCTCGTAACTGCTTGACAAATCCCCGCGCAGATGCAAATTTATTTCGGTAGGCGTTCCTGTCTGCAGGAGCGTTTCAACCTTATGCAGTTGTGATTTATATTCTTCCCACAGCGCCAATTCTTTGTTAAGCAACTCTAAATCTTGTTGGCGTTCATTTTCATCGGTGTAAACAAATTTGTCTAAACTGTTCTGATATCTTGAGAAGGCGTTGTCAACTTCAGCAATTCTTTGGGCAAATGTAGAAAACCAACGCGGCTGGTCGGAAGTACCATTCGTAATTATAAGCATAAGCGCCGAGCGCTGTACATCGTCAAGTTTATCGTTTACGTCCGAAACTACGACGTGTGACGATATCCAATCGCCGACGTTTTCATTTTCGCTTACAATGTTGCTGAATGAATAAAGCAGAAAGCCGCCGAATCCCGCAAACATTATGAACATTAGACCAAATGCGAGAAATAATTTTTTTGTAATTGACATACTCGACATTTCCCTATACGCCTCCATTATGATGATTATTTTGCGATAATTTTAAACTGCCTTGCGAGTTTTGACAATAACATAATCGCTTGAAAGACATAAAAAAAATTCCCTGCCGCGCTAAGCTTTAGGGAAAAATTTTTTTGATTTTAAATTTTATTCTTCGCCAAATTTATTGTCGATTAATTTTTTCAACGCCAAGACAGCGTCATAAGCATCCGAACCTTCTGCCGAAATGATGACTTCTGTACCCTTAGTCAATCCCATTGACATAAGCATAAGAATGCTTTTTGCGTCAACAGTCTTGCCTTTAGCTGAAAGTTTAATTGAAGAGCGGAATTTAGAGGCGGTTTGCACAAACACAGACGCGGGACGCGCATGTATCCCCGTCCGATTTTTAATTTCTGCTGTGACGCTTGCAAAATTATTATTGTAGTTGATAGGGTCATTATTCCGTTTATAATTGTCGTAATTGGTATTTTCAACGACAGTTTTATACTCTATGCCTGTATTGGATTCATTTTTCTTAGTTTGCGGCTGTAAAATTTCACGTTCGACATTAGCCAAAAGTTGATTAGCCGCAACAATTTTCACAAGTTCAATGAGCGAATTTAAATCTGCGCGAAGGTTAGCAACTTCATCTTTAAGCGCAGAAAATTCAGCCACAGAATCGGCAAGAGAAACTTTATCCGAATTTTCACGAAGTTGGATATTTTCCGCTTGCAAAGTATCCAATTGTTTTTGAAGTTTCAAATATTCATATTTCCAATTTGTTGCAACTATAGCCATGAAAAATATCTCCTTTACGCCGCCATAATTTTTTCAATCTGTTCAATGGCGTAGAGTTTTTTCAGTGCCGGAAGTTGTGCGCGTTCAATGTCAAAAGTTTCATTTTCCATTTCGCTTTCCCACTGATCATAGGTATTTGCCTTACTCTTCGCGTCGCGTTCGCGCTTCTCAACTTGACCGTCAAGAAGTTCTTCAAGATTTTTCTCAATGTTATTCATTGTATCCGAAACTTTTTTAGCCAAATTATCTTGAGCTTCACGAATAGTTTCATCTACAAACTTTTCCATACGTTGTTTCTTTTTATCACCCTCATCCATATCAAGAATCTCCTTGCAATCGCTGTTATCTGACGACAGTTTAGATCTTATAACTGTTACAATCGCGCCATCAATTTCATCACAAAGCCGATCTTTTTCTTTCTCAAAATTTTTTAAGGAAAAACTTTGGGCGAAATTTTCATTAGCTCTTAATGAGTCAATCAAATGACCAAATAAGTCGCGGACGTATTTTTTATAAGTACCCTCTTGCTTTTTTGCCTTCGGTTCGTAAGTCGTCAAATAGCCGCGTATCATCTTCTCATAATCGCGTACTTCGGAAATCGTAGTAGTCGTTTCATAAGAGCCGCTTTTACCAATATTTTCGGTTGTGTCTTTTGTCTGCGAAGTTGTTATCGGAGGAGGAGGAGGAGGAGGAGGGAAGAAAAATTCTTTAATCTTTGTACCAATTTTCTTTATACCCTCCCAAAGGCTACCAAAAAATCCCATTTTAAGCACCAACTTTCTCAAGAATAATGTCACAGGCAAAAACTTTACTTTGTGCACGCGCAGTAATACGCTCAAATTTTTCATCGTCTTTTTCATCAATCGCGTTGACAATTTCGGCGTATTCATTGACGTTGCCTTCAAGACGTGACACGGAGCGGGAAATTTCGTCTTCCATATCGGCGTATAAATCTTTCAATTCATCACGCAACATTGCCGCGTATTCGTCAAGAGTCTGCGTCAAAACTTCGTTAGTAAAAGCGACAATTTTATCAGCCTTACTTTGACCGGCGGGCATCATCAAAATTTCACGGCAACGCGAATCGTCCAAAGAAATGCGCAAGTTTAAAGCGCTCCGCCAAAATTTATTCGTGCGGCGTTTAATATCCTCAACGCGATATTCAACACTGCGCGAAGAAATGTTATAGCGTTTTAAAAGTTCTGCGCGGTCTTCCAACAGAAAAAGTTGTTCTTCAAGAAACGCGTCAATGGATTCATTAACTTTGTCGATGGCGGGCTGACTTTTCGCCAAAATATTTTCGCGCAGTTCACTCAACGACTTATTGACTTGCTCAATGTCAATGACGGTGCTTTTTGAATTGACTGAAGGCGTTGAACTGATTTTTTCCAAAAGTTTTTTGCCGGCATCGATAATAAGCGGAATTGCCGCCAATGCCAACTGTTTTAAAATCGTCGTCCACAACATTTAAATCACCTCCGATTGGTGCCTTTTATCATTGCTATGACTTCTTCAACACGATGATTGGTTTCGGCTTTAAGTTGCTTGACGAAAACTTCAAGTTCGCGTTTATCTTCCTGCGCCTGTTGAAGTTCCTGTAATCTTTTGTCGCGTTCCTGCCTTATTTCATCAATGCTAAGTTGGCTATCCTTAATAACTTTTTCCTGCTCAAGCTTTTTGTCGCCGAGAACTTTTTTCAAGCCGAATTGACAATTTTCATAAGCTCTGCAAATATCGTCAATCAATTCAGACTTGTACTTGTCAACAACTTCAGCCTGAATTTTCTTGTACAAAAATTTTATGTTGGTGAAATCTTCAAGCTCATCAAAACGTTCATCAAGTTGGTTACGACGAATACGCAATTTCAAAAGTGCCGACTCCAAATCAAATTGTTTGTCGTCATCAAGACGCCCTGCGCGATAATCTTCAAGCAAGCTGTAAAAGTACGCTGACACGGGAATTAAATTGTTGGCAACCAATTTTTTATCGCCGTAGCAGGAAGGTTCTTCCAAATACTTTGTCCATTCTACGGACTGTTCTTGCCAATCTTTTTGAGGACGACCCAACGTGTCAAGTTGCGTGCCGATAACGTAAACTTTATTAACTTTGCCGTGAGTGTTCGTGAAGACGCGATACAAAGTTTTCAGTTCGTCGCCTGTCAACGAATCAGATTTTACGCACATAAAAACGGCATTGGCGCGGTTAATGTATTGGCGCGTAATGTTGGAGCGAAATTCTACGGCGTCATTTAATCCCGGCGTATCAATGAAAACAACGCCTTCCGGCATTTCAAAATCTTTCAAGCCGACCGAAACTTCTTTAACAAAGTAGTGAACCGGTGATTTTGACGAAGTCCATTTTTCAATTTCGGCTTTCAATTCAGCTTTACTTTCACAATTTTTATGAAAGCCTTCGTGATTGAGCCACTTGGATTTTTCGGCGTCGGCATTTAAAGCTTGATAGTCTTTAATGAATACGCTGTTTGTGGTTGAAGTGGCACTCTTCCAAAGTTCTTCCCACTCGGATTCGGTGTAAAAGCTGACTTCAAGGGAATCTTTATCGGCGTGTTTAAATTTTGTCAAGGCGGCTGTTTCCGGTGTTACGCGGGTTGATGCCAATTCGTAATTTAAAAGCGCATTTATAAGCGTGGACTTTCCGGCTTTAATTGTTCCGACGAAAGCAATTTGAAATTCAGGGCTTGCACAACGTGATAAAAAAGATTTAAGTGCATCACGCAAATTTTTAAATTCACTGTCAAACTTTTCATCTTCTAAAATTTCGTCACCGAGTACATGGCACACTTGTTCAATTTTTTTTGCATAAAGCTCAACCGTCGTATCCCACAAATATTTTCTGTCGTCAATCGGCGAATCAATCAACATCTTAAGGCGTTCGACTGTTTGCAAATAATCCTGTTCGACGTTTTTGTTTTTAAATTCCATAAAATTTAGACCTCCTTAAACTAAACATTAACCGCTAACTTCTTTGACGTAATATTTCATACATCAAGACAGCGGCGGCGGCAGAGGCATTCAGCGAATTAATTTTGCCGACCATTGGAATTTTTACCAGCATATCGCAATTTTCACGCGTAAGGCGGCGCATACCTTT
>CAJOKY010000103.1 GCA_905235425.1 uncultured Selenomonadaceae bacterium | reverse complement strand
GCTCTGGTGAAGTGGTTAACACGTCGGATTGTGGCTCCGATATGCGTGGGTTCGATTCCCACGAGTCGCCCCATAGGGGTATAGCTCAATTGGTAGAGCGCCGGTCTCCAAAACCGTAGGTTGAGAGTTCAATTCTTTCTGCCCCTGCCACAAGAAAATTTTAAGCCGTATCAAATGGTACGGCTTTTTTGGTATTTATTTTTTTAGTTTTAATTTAAAATTTTGTATTAAACTGTGCCAAAAATCCTGTCGCCGGCGTCACCTAATCCCGGTATGATATAATAATTTTCATTCAAGCCGTCATCAATCGATGCTGTATAAAGCGATACGTCGGGGTGTTCCGTCGAAACTTTTTCAATGCCCTGCGGCGCGGCAACGATACACATAAAAATAATTTTCTTAGCGCCTTTATCCCTAAGCATTTGTAAAGCGGCAGAACTGCTGCCACCGGTCGCAAGCATAGGGTCTGTGACAAGTAAAACTTTTTCGTCCAAATTCGGCGGCATTTTTCTATAATATTCTACCGGCTTATGAGTTTTTTCATCGCGATAAAGTCCGATATGTCCGACGGAAGCGCCGTGTAAAATTTTTAATACGCCTTCCGCCATTGCCAAACCTGCGCGAAGAATGGGTACGACGACAAAATTTTCTTCGTGCAAAATTTTTACGCGGCAGGAAGTTGACGGCGTTTCTATTGTGACTTCTTCTGATTTAAATTCGCGTCCCACCTCGTAAATCATCAGCATAGAAATTTCTTTTACCAATTCACGAAAAATTTTTGACGACGTATTTTTATTTCGTAACTGCGCCAATTTATGGGCAATTATTGGATTGTCAATTTCTGTAACCATAAAAATTCTTCCCTTCCATAAGATTTGAAATTTCTTCGACAATGTAAAATTTTTTCCTTCAAATTAAAAACCCTACGACTAAATGCCGCAGGGCTATTTTTTTTACGTACAATAGATTTTAGAAGTTGAACATATTTTTCAGAGCTTGTATGTTTACGTCACGGTTTACCTGAGCTAACACGTCAAGCAACGGTAAAGATTTGGGACATACCGCCGCGCAGTTTTGCGAATTTCCGCAACTGGTAATTCCGCCTTTTTCCATAAGTGCGTTGAGACGTTTAGGTTTGTCGAATGCGCCGACGGGATTTAAATTAAACAGATACGCTTGTGCAACGGGAGATGCACCCATAAAATCTGCGGTAACCGGACTTTTAGCCTCGCGCAAGCCTTCAATGCCCAAGTAGCTGTAATCGACGTTTGGACACGCCTCAAGGCAACAACCGCACGTCATACACTGCGAAAGTTTGTAAGTCAACTGCGCGGTGTAGGGATTTTGTATCGGCGCGTTTGTGACTTCCCATGAGCCGTCAATTTCAATCCAGCCTTGAATCTTTTTCAGATTTTCAAACATAATGCTACGGTCAATCAGCAAGTCACGAATAACCGGAAAAGTACGCGCAGGTTGCAGGCGAATAGGTTGCTCCAACTCGTCGATAAGTGCGCAACAAGCTTGACGCGCTCTGCCGTTAATAACCATCATGCAAGCGCCGCAAACTTTTTCAAGGCAGTTGCACTCCCACGTAACCGGCGGAACTCTCTTGCCGTCAACAGTGACAGGATTTTTTTGAATTTCCATTAACGAGGCAACGACGTTAAGACCCGGTCTGTAATCAACGTCAAATTCCTGTTCGTAAGGTTTTTCGTCGGGACCGTCCTGCCGCTCTATAATAAAACGAACTTTTTTATCAGCCATTTTTACGCTCCTTTCCGACCTTATTTGTAACTGCGAAGACGCGGTTTAATCCATGAATGATCGAACTCACGATAGCTTATAATCGGCTCTTCGGTTTTGGGATCGTAATTTACGATAGTGACGCGCATAAATTTTTCGTCATCGCGTCCCATAAATACCAATTCGCCGTCTTTATCAAGTTTACGCTTGCCGTTTTCAAGTACGATTTTTGCATGGGCGCCGCGTGATTCGTCGCGCATACGTGCGGACTTCGTGATAGCCATTGCGTAAAGAATCATATTGCGCAGTTGACGAACGAACATAGCCTCTTGATTGGCAACTTTGGAGTGGTCGGTAATGCCGATATTATCCCAGCGTTTAAGGAGCTTTTTAAGCCCTTCAAGCCCCTTATCAAGCCCGTTGTTATCGCGTTCAATGGCAACGTATTCATACATAAGGTCGCCCATTTCGTGGTGAAGTTGGTGCGCATTTTCGGTGCCGTTCATCTGCAAAATTTTATCGTATTCGCTTTGAACTTCCTGCCGAGCCGCTTCTAATTCAGCGTCAGTAAGTTCTGAACCGCGTTGCCCTGTCTTAGCCCAACGCATTGCCTCAGGACCGGAAACAGTGCCGGAATAAGCCGCGCTTAAAAGGGAGTTTGCACCGAGACGATTAGCGCCATGATATTGGTAATCGCATTCGCCGCTTGCCATAAGTCCGGGTATATTCGTGTTATGCAGTCTATCAACCCAAATGCCACCCATTGAATAGTGGACAGAGGGGAAAATTTCCATAGGAACTTTGCGCGGGTCTTGACCTACAAATTCCGAATACATTTCCAAAATGCCGCCGAGTTTTCGTTCAAGATAACCGCTGTCAATGTGTGACAAGTCAAGATAAACGCGATTTTCGCCGTTAATGCCCAAGCCCATATGTACGCAGACTTTGAAAATAGCGCGGCTTGCAACGTCACGCGGCACCAAGTTACCATAGGCAGGATACATTTCCTCAAGGAAGTACCAAGGCTTACCGTCTTTATAAACCCAAACGCGCCCGCCTTCACCGCGACAAGCTTCAGACATTAAGCGGTTTTTATCTGAACCCGGAATTGCGGTCGGGTGAATTTGAATAAATTCGGGATTGGCAATTTCAGCGCCTTGCTGATAAACGGCGGAAACTGCGGAGCCGTTACAAATGGTTGACGCAGTGCAACGACCGAATACTTGACCGGGACCGCCTGTAGCTAAAATTACTGTATCTGCGCGGAAGGCGCGAATTTCCATTGAGTTCATGCTCTGCGCAACGAGACCGCGACAAACGCCCTCTTTATTTTTGATAATCTTGACGAACTCCCAAAATTCATATTTATGTACAAGTCCTTTAACTTCCCAACGTCTAACCTGTTCGTCAAGCGCGTAGAGAATCTGCTGACCGGTAGTTGAACCGGAAAAGCAGGTACGTTTATGTTTCTGTCCGCCGAAATTACGAAGATCGAGTACGCCTTCTGCCGTACGCGTGAAAGGTACGCCCATTCTGTCGAACATTTTTATAAGCTTAGGCGCTGCCTCAACCATGCCTTTAACCGCCGTTTGGTCTGCCAAAAAGTCGCCGCCGTAAACAGTGTCGTCAAAATGTTCATAAATGCTGTCGTGTTCGCCCTTAGTATCCATACAGGCGTTAATGCCGCCCTGCGCGCAGAGTGAGTGCGAACGTTTAACAGGGCAGTAGGAGAATAAATCAACTTCGCCGCCGAGTTCACAAATTTTAATCGTAGCCAGCAAGCCGGAAATGCCGCCGCCTACTACTGCAATTCTTTTTTTAGACATATCTTTTGCCATACCGTTTTACCTCCGCTTAGTACATGAAGTAGCTCGACATGAACATTACGGTTGCAATGCAAAGTACCGCGCAGAGACCCATGCTGATAAGGCTAATGACGTTTTGCGCACGCGGTCCTTTGGTAATGCCCCATGTCATGCAGAAAGTGGTAATGCCGTTGCAGAAGTGGAAAATTGCCGCCCACATACCCAAAATGTAAAGCACGGCTACGACGGGATTTTGGAACATATTCTGCAAAAGTTCAAAAGATATCGGCGTACCCGTCATGCCTTTTACATAAATGCGAAGATAGCCGACGTGCCAAATTAAAAATACAACTAAAAACCATGCCGTCCAACGCTGAAGTGCAAAGTTCCAGTTGCGCAGGTAGCCGTAATTGCGGGGATTGTTTTTCGCCTGCAGTGCAATATAAATTCCATAAATGCCGTGAAACAAAATAGGTATTGCGTACATACCAATTTCAATTGAATAGAAAAGCGGTTTAGGAATTTCTTCAACCATGCCCATTACTTGGTTGAAAATTGTCGGTCCTGCCATTGCTACGGAGTTTGTTATCATATGCTCAATGATAAAAAATCCGAGTACCAACAAGCCGCACAACGAATGCAAGCGCCTTAAGTAGAAAGTTGTGTGAAACATGTCAAGCCTCCTTGTTTGTAGGGATCAAGGACGAGGGAACAGGGAGGAGTTTTTCCTAATCCCTCATCCCTATTCCCTTTTCCCTATTATCTAAATTTGATTAATGTCGAAGTTGCGGAAAGGTTTTTGCCCTATCTCGTAAAAATTATTTCCTTCGCAGTCAATTACTACGATAGCAGGAAAGTCTACCACTTCCAACGCCGCAACTGCTTCCGGTCCCAATTCGGGATAAGCCAGCACGGTGTAGCTTTTTACAGACTTTGCAATAAGAGCCGCCGCTCCGCCTACTGCCGCAAAATACGTCGCGCCGTTGCGTTTCATAGCCTCGACAACTTCAGGAGTACGTGAACCTTTACCGACCATGCCTTTAATGCCTTGATCCAGCATTGTCGGCGTGTATGCATCCATTCTGCCGGAAGTGGTAGGACCACATGAACCTATGGGGTCGCCCGGTTTTGCCGGTGTGGGACCAAGATAGTAAACGATTTGATTTTTCCAATCGACGGGCAATTTTTCGCCGCGTGCAAGCGCTTCTGTCATAACTTTATGTGCGGCGTCGCGTGCGCTTATGATTGTGCCGGTTATGAGGACGCTGTCGCCGGCTTTAAGTTTGCGTGACATTTCCTCTGTAAACGGCGTAGTAATTCTGATGCTTTCAGCCATATAATTTTCCTCCGTTAAAATTTTCTTTTACAAAACGCGGTGCGAATGACGCATTGCATGACAACAGATCGTAACCGCGACGGGAAGTCCGGCAATATGAGTAGGTGCCCACTCAATATTTACTGCAAGCGCTGAAGTCGTGCCGCCGAGTTGCGGTCCAATGCCGGTTGAGTTAATCATTTCAAGAAGTTCCTCTTCCAACTTCGCATATTCCGGCATGGGGTTACGCTCGTCAATCGAACGTGTCAACGCCTTTTTGGAAAGTAACGCCGCTCTGTCCATAGTGCCGCCGATACCGATACCGACAACCATAGGCGGGCAGGGATTCATACTTGCATGCATGATAATTTCCATTACAGCTTTTTTAACGCCTTTCACGCCGTCGGCAGGTACAAGCATTTTGATGCCGGATTTATTTTCCGAACCGAAACCTTTAGGCGCAATGGTAATTTCAAGTTTGTCACCAGGTACAATTTCAGTATAAATAACGCCCGGCGTATTGTTTTTGGTGTTTACGCGATTGAAAAGCGGCTCGCCGACAACGGATTTTCTCAAATATCCTTCAGTAGTGTAGCCTTTCGCAATTCCGGCGTTTACGGCTTCGTTTAAATCACCGCCGACAATATGAAGGTCTTGCCCTACCTTCAAAAAAACAATGGTCATGCCCGTATCTTGGCAGTACGGACGATCTTCCGCCTTAGCAATTTCGGCGTTTTTAATAATTTGGTCAAGGACGATTTTGCCTACTTCGGATTTTTCGGTTTCACGTCCGCGTTTCAAGCCGCGATAAACGTCATCGGGCAGGTAGTACGCCGCTTCTTTACACATTTCCGCGACGTTTTCGGTTATAACTTTTACGTCCAGCTCTCTCAAAATAATCCCTCCTGTGGCTTTATTCACAAATTTATTTTTTGTTTGCGTGTTTATTTGCCGTTGCCGGTTGAAAATCCTGCCGCTGTATGTATAAAATTTTTATATAAAAAAAACGCCCTATGAAGGACGCTTAAAAAGTTATACCCATTTATTTAATTACATTTATGATTCGTCGTATTGTTTCAGTTTCTGCATAACTGCTTAGATCAGCGCCAAAATTTTTTGCATCGGCACGGATTTTATCTTCAACTTCACTTTGTTCAAGGTTTAATTTTAAAATAAGAGCGTATGTCACTGCTGTATCAACTAATCCCTCCGCATCATCAGCGTAAATATGCGCAGCAGCTATTCGGGCTTCATATTCAAAATACTTTGCAACGTCACGGCTTATAGGCGTATTTCTTGAGCGTTCATTTTCGGCAAGCACAGACATTGTCATAGTGTATTTTTCAAGTCCTGCATTAGTGCCGTCTTCAAAAAGTCCCATTATGCCGCAAACTTTTCTGACAAGGTCTGCCAATGCAAACGGTTGAATGCTTTCAAGATATTCTTTATTCGACGCATTAGCCGATATTTTGGCGGCTTTTTCTAAATCTTTTTCTGTAGAAGTATTGGAAAATTTTTCTTCAAGCTTTTTTTGTTCGGACGCCAATTTAGCTTCCTGTTTCTTTTCAAGTTCATCAACCAGTTGTTCATTGACTCTACTTGATTTTGCGGAGCGCACATACCATTTACCTTTGTCCTTAGCCATTGTGACTTGTCCTTCAAAAACTTGGACTTTCACATTGCCGCTGTCATGCCGATCTCGTGCCGTTAAAGTATAGTCAAACGTGCATGCATTTTCTTCTGAAGAAGTTAAAGTCATCGCACTTACTTCACTGCTTATGGTATCAGAAAATCCCTTTACCCACGAATCATAATCGCCGACAAATTCTTTTTGCTTATAAGACAAAATTTCATAAGCTTCACGATAATTTTTATTTGTTATAGCCTTATGGTAATTCTTGAATGCTTGTTTGGCGTCGTTAATGTCAGCTGTTTTGGCATCGACTTCCGGAAGTTCAACGCCGTTATCCCAGTTGCGGTATACAACATTTCCACTTGGCAAAAATTTATGCTGAAATCGCCCGTGCCGTTGACCTTTTTTCAAAGTACCTTCATCAATCTGTTCGACTTCACCGTTAATGTACCAAGTGACAGTTCCCTTGCCGTCAGCAAATTTATAATCGCCTTCTTGTACAAATCCGCCGCTCCACGTCATTGTTTCGCCTTCCTGCGGCTTAGGATTCCATACATAAATATCGTTGGCGTCTTTTGTCCAATGTTCGCCTAAATCACTTACAGATTTTTTTTCCGTCTTTTGAGACTGTTCGGCAGGCGGCGTTTCCGTAGTTGAAGTAGTTGAAGAATCACTGCCGCAACCTGTCACAAGAAAAGTACTTGTCAAGCCGATTAATAATGCGCGTAAAAATTTATGTTTAATCATTTTTCTACCAGACTACCTGAATCCTAATGGTACACATATTCTTTGTTGTCGCTGAATTTAAAAGTTTAAATAAAGGAATTCCGCTATCATCAACCCCTACGTTTTGTGAAGATAGTTTGAACTGCCTTTAACGTCTGATCTGCCACCAATTTTTTCTCAACTCTCTTCCCAAAATTTTTTTTCATTATAGCTATAAATTCAAGATATTGCAAGCGCTGTTTCATCCCCATAGCCTAAAGCAAGGAGCTTTCACGGTAACCTTGTACCGTCGAATACGCCGCGTAAAAATTTCTGATTAAGTCGCCGCCTTCAAAAGCGTAAACTGCCGCGCCGTAAGCAAAATTATCTATGTTATCGGCACTGTTCGTACCGAAAACCTGCGCGTGTTCAATGTAGTTACTTATGTCTGCCATGAAAAATCTCCCTTCAAAATCTTTATAAGTTATTTAAGTGCAGGGAAAATTTTCAATGCGTCGAAAGTTTTTATAAATAAAATTTACAATAAATAATTGGAGGTATTGAAAATGCCGTTTGAAAAAGAATTGATAATTCGTGACGTAAAATATTTTAAGCCGGACGGTACTGTAGGCGAAGGAAATATTTTTATAAGGAATGATAAAATTTCAAAAATCACGCCGCCTTCAAATAATGCCGACATTAAAGGCTATAACGTGATTGACGGTCGCGGCAAATTTGCAACGCCCGGCTTTGTCAACGCACACACTCACGCATCAATGACGTTGCTCCGCAGTTATGCCGACGACAAGGCGCTTATGGATTGGCTTCAAAAAGATATTTGGCCAATCGAAGAAAAAATGAAACGTAAAGATATTTATATCGGCGCGGCGCTGGCGGCTGTCGAAATGATTAAATGCGGCACTACCGCGTTTATGGATATGTACGGCCCCAATATGGAGGAAGTCGCTAAAGTTACGGACGAATCCGGACTGCGCGGCGTACTTTGTCGCGGCATTATCGGAATTTTTAACGGAGAAGAAAAACTTCAAACTAACATTGACTTATTTAAAAATTTTAACGGCGCGGCAAACGGCAGAATTACCGTTATGTTCGGTCCACATGCGGTTTACACCTGTCCGCCTGATTTTTTGCGTAAAATTGCCGATACAGCTAAATCTCTCGGTGCTGAAATTCATATGCATATGAATGAAACGCTTGACGAAATTAATAACTGCATGAAAGAATACGGCAAACGCCCCTTTGAAGTCGTCATGGAAACAGGTTTGCTTGACTTGGGATTTTTGGCGGCGCATTGCGTACATTTAAGCGATAACGAAATTGAAATTATGCGCAATAAAAAAGTTCGCGTCGCAACTAATTCCAGCAGTAATATGAAATTGGCAAGCGGCATTGCTCCCGTTATGAAAATGTTAAATGCCGGCATTACCGTAGCTATCGGTACTGACGGCGCGTCCAGCAACAATAACCTTGACATGTTGGAAGAAACAAGACTTACTACCTTGCTTGCTAAAGTTGAATCACTTGATCCTTTAGCAATTCCCGCCGCGCAGGCTCTGCAAATGGGTACTGAGGAAGGCGCTAAGGCTGTAGGATTTAAAAATGTCGGTCGCATTGAAGAAGGTTACAAAGCTGATATCGTGTTGTGGAATATGAGCGGCGTCGAATGGCAACCGAATTACAATCCAATATCCCTTTTGGTTTATTCTGCCAATTCATCTTCCGCCGATACCGTGATTGTTGACGGAGAAATTTTAATGCAGAATCGCGAACTTAAAACGCTTGACGAAGAAAAAATTATTGCCGAGTTTAACGCCTGCGCCAATCGTTTGACGGGAAAATAATTTATACTGCGCGGAAAGATTTTTAACTGCTGTATTGAGAGATACGGCAGTTTTTTTGTAGCGTTAATGGCGGAAAATTTTTCAGACTATTAAAGCTGAATGTGCTTGACTACCCCCCCCCCCTATGCCGTGTTATAATTTGCTTTAAATTTAAATCAGCAGTTTAATTTGATGTTTTTTTAGTTGGAAAGGGGCGAATTAATTTGTCTACAGTTACCGAACAGGACGTAATGAAAAATTTCACAAAGGCTTTGTCGGGCAGCGTATTGGAGGGAACGGAGAAAATTGACGAGGCTATTAAAGTCAGTACAAAGTTCAACAGCCTTCAAGAAGTTATCGACAATATGGTTGCCGATTGCGCAAATGCAGGCAACGCTGAAGCAAATGCAGGCAACGCTGAAAAGTTTATGCGCGATTATTGCGGCATCGAGAATCAAAACAACGGCACGTACAATTCAAAGTACGGCTACTATCTTTACGACGGAAAAACTTATCAAGATTTACTCCCGCAAAATGGCGACGCCGTCTATCCTGCCGAAACAACTTTTGACGCTAACGGCTTAATCGTAACGATACCTGAAGAATCGTCTCTTACCGACCAAGAAAAATTGGTAGTTGAAGGCGCTTATTCGTGGTGGCTCAAAGACGCCGCTAAGCTTGTAGAAGATACCTACAATGTTAATTTTAACGGAGAGAAAATAGACTTTGGTTTTAAAAATGACTCGTCAAGCAAGGGAGCGGCGACAACAAATGCAGACAGCCTGTTAATCAATGTGGCATCCAAAGCGTTTAAAAGTGTAAATGCAGATAATTTAAAGCAAATTTACGATCCATATGCCTTACAAGTAGTGTTGGCGCACGAAATGACTCACGTTGCTCAATATAATTTTAATATGCCAGATTACAATCAGGATGGAACACCGGCATATATTGATGAAGGCATGGGCGACCTTACCGTAGGAAGATTTTATACTAATGATATAAATTCCTTAGCCGGTAATGCAGATTCACTTAAGGTAGCGCTGAATACTTATGGTAAAATGGAAGGTCTTGAATATGAAACCGGTTTTTTGTTTTGGCATTACCTTATGAAACAGACAGCTGACTCTGCCGACAGCACCGACAAGGATTACAGCAAGCTTACTTTCAACGGCACGAGCGACACCGACTTAGGCTATGCCGGTTACGTTAATTTTGGCAACGGCTCAAATTATTCATTGGGCGGCGGTGATGACACGCTTTATATTTACGGTGAAAATGTTTCCGTAGACGGCGGCAATGATAATGACTATATCAGCAACTTTGCGGCTAACGTAACAATTACCGGCGGCACCGGCAATGATACCGTATACATGGGCGGCGAATGGAACAACGTTTTAAATTATAAGTATGGCGACGGCAACGATACCGTGTACAATTTCCACGAACATGATCAAATGCAAATTAGCGGCGCGGAACATTCCACCGTTGCAAGTGGCGATGACGTAATTGTAAATGTCGGTAGCGGACAAGTTTTGCTTAAAGGCGCTAATGGCAAGAGCCTTGATATTGTCAACAGCTACAGTGACACTGTAACTACCGATACTGGAACCGGAGGTACTGATAAAAGAGAATATGCCTACACTTACAATTCCGGCAATGAAACAATTTCAGATTATCAGTCATGGGAAAATATTAAATTCAACGGCAATTATTCTTATTGGACGGTTGACGGCAACGACTTTATCATAAATGCCGCTGAAGGCTCTCTGCGCGTAAAAAACGCTAAAGACAAGATGATTGAACTCTACGATAAAAACGATGAAATTTTAATGCACGTGTTAATGCAGTCCGCCGGAAATTATTTTGAAGGTACGGTTTATGACGAAGACGGCAACACTACCTACGGCACATACTATGAAAAAGTTGTAGTTGTCGGTGCAAATGACGGCAACAATACCATTATGGCAGGTGCAGGCGGCTCGGAACTTTGGGGCAACGGCGGCATAAATTGGCTTATCGGCGGAGAAGGCGAGGATACTTTCATTTACAATTACGGCAGAAGCTCAGAATTTATTCAAGCCGACACAGAAGATACGATTAATCTTAACGGCGTAACTTTTGACCAAATTCGTAAAGTTAAATTTGATTCCGACAGAACGATTTTTGTATTCGATAATTTTCATATTTTGAACGTCACGGGACAGCCCGAAAATTTCCGTATAGGCGGACAAAACTACAGAGCGGATTATAACGCCAAGCAGTTTAACGAAGTTCATGACAATTAAAAATACTTCGCGCAGATTTTAGAAGATAGATAGATGAAAAAACTTGACTGTTGCATTAAAATAATGCGGCATTTTTTTTATTTTTGGTAATTATGACAAAAGTTTTTTTCGCAAGATTAAGGGAGATAAAAAATTTTTCGATATCTAAGGAAGAAAAGCAGTTACCAAATAGAACACATAAGCTGCTATAAAAATCTAGGGTGGTGAGTTATCATTATGTATATAAACAATGTAAATCCTGCGGCGAGTTATTATTCTTCCACGTCTAACGCCTCTTCACGATACGCGGCGGCGTCAACAGTAGGCACTGTTCAAAGAAAAGATGAATTGACTCTTTCAAGTCAGGCACAAAGTTTTCAGGATATTTTGCAAAAATTGCGCAAGGAAAACGAAGTTCGTCAAACGAAAGTGGATGAGTTCACGCAGAAAATTGCAAGCGGAAATTATAAAGTTTCGTCTTCAGATATAGCGCTTAGCCTTTTGGCAAGCCGATTTTAGGGAAAAAGTATGTGGCAAGAATTAATTGACGTACTCAAAAAAATCTGCGCGGTATATGATGATTTAAGCAGAATCGGCGAAAAAAAGCGCGATACCTTAGTTGCGGTGGATATGAAGGGCTTGGCGAAAGTTTTAGACGAGGAGCAACTTGCGGCGGCAAAAATTCAAAACCTTGAAAAAAAGCGCGGCTCAATTCTCACGGAACTTTCCAAAACTCTAAAAAATATCAATGCCGATACTAAGGCAGAAGAATTGTATAGAAAAGCGCCGACAGTTGCCTTACAATCCGAACTTACCAATTTGCACATTGCACTTACAAAAAGTGTCGAACGCGCGGTTAAATTACGTGACAATAACCAAATTCTCGCGCAGAGTGCATTAAAAGCCGTCAAATATCATTTGAACAAACTCGGCGGCGCGACGGTAAATCCCACGTATGGTAAAGTTGGCAATTCCGGCGTCACTCATGAAAAGAAGTTTGACTTTAAAGCGTAGGATAGAGAGCAGTCACTACTTACTACTCACTATTTACTACTCACTAAAATTAAAGGTTTTCAAATGGACGAAGTAATAGGACTCCTAAGAGGACGAGTGGTTCTTTGCGGACAACTGATAAAGTTGTTTAACGAATGGATCGACTTATTGAAAAATAATTCGTCAGACACAATCGAACTTGTAACTAAAATATCGGCGATCATAAAAGACCTTTCCGTAAATGCGGCGAAATCGCAAGCGTTTTTGGACAGAGTGAAAGTGAATTCCTTAAAAGAATTTATTTCGACTCAAGACAAAGACATTAAGCGCGACGTTGCGGAAAGGCTTTTATTACAATCTGAAAAGTTGCAAAGTCAGCTGAAAGAAAAAAAAGATACCGCTGAAAAATTGGCAGCGATAGGAAAAAAATTTGCCGACTTCACCTTAAACATAATAACGCAAACGCAGACAAGTAACACTTACGGTTCAGAGGCGGCAACTTCCGCGCAGGCTAAAAAACATATTTTTGAAGCCAATGTTTGACGAAATTTTTTTGACGAAATGAAATTAAAATTTAAACAGCCATGAAAGAAGGGATTATCTATGGGCATGTTTACCGGACTCAATACAATGGTTCGCGGCATATACGTAAACCAAACTGCATTGAATACCACCGGACATAATATCGTAAATGCGGACACGGAAGGATATTCGCGGCAAAAACTTAATATCATAACTACTGATTCAGAATATCGCAGCAGTGCTTACGGCAGCGTTGCATTGGGTACAGGCGCGGAAATTCAATCCATAACACGCGCACGCGACCAATTCGCCGATATTCAGTACCGCGACGAAACAACTACCCTCAGCTATTACGAGACAATAGCGAATAACTACGACAAGCTCGAAGTAATTTTTAATGACGCCAATAATGAAGGCGTTCAATCTCAAATTTTGAAATTCTATCAAACTTGGGTTTCCGACCTTTCTACCGAATCTTCCAACTCCGCAAACAGAGTAGCAGTTATTGAACAGGCGCGTAATTT
>CAJOKY010000102.1 GCA_905235425.1 uncultured Selenomonadaceae bacterium | reverse complement strand
GTGTCAAGCAATTTGTAAAGAGTAAAAGCGCCTGTTGTAAATTTATATACTTCAGTGTCGGTTTGTACACCTTGTTCAGTATTTTTATTTCCATTGTATGAAGTTGCGGCAAATTCAACAGAAGCAATAGTTTTTGTTCTTTCTACTTGAGACGTTGTTGCATCTTGATATGGCGTAGTCGGTAAAGTACGATTGGCACCTACTCGGAAAGTTTCTCCTGCGGCTGCCGTATCATATGCATAGATAGTACTAGCTACAGTATCATTACTTTCTATACCATTCGCCGTCATATACGCGTTTCTTGCTTGCATAGCTAAGCTGTTTTCTTGGTCTTCGGTAGTATTATCCGTGCTTACAAATTCAATTGATCCGTCGGTATAAGTGATTTTCATCAATCCTATAGCTTGGTCATTGGCAACAGTGGAATAGTCGCCGGTAGGGTCACCGGTCCGGTGTAGGTTATGCCGGTAATGGTAAGAGCACCTGCGTCAAGGTTGCCTGCATATACAAGGTTTGTGGACTGCGTAGCCGGCATGGTTTTACCTGCTTTAACTACGATATTTTCAGTAACACCTGTAGTGGAAAGCGTGCCGTCAATAGCATTCCAGCCTTGAACGTGATAACCACTGCCGGGCAGAACGTAGTTGCCGTCGGCGTCAAATTCAAAAGCGCCGTCACGAGTATAAAAGACGTTGTCGCCTTGTTTAAGCACCATAAAGCCGGCGCCGGAAAGAGCAACGTCGGTATTTTTGCCGGTAGCCTGCGCGGAGCCGTCACCCATAATCATATCGATACTGGCAACAGCTTCACCGAGCCCGATTTGTCTGGGGTTAGTACCGCCTGTAGTAGTTGTAGGTCTTGAAGAGCCGTAGGTAGTCTGTGAAAGCATATCAGAAAATGTAACGCGGCTTGACTTAAAACCGACTGTATTAATATTAGAAACGTTGTTCCCGATAACGTCCATTCTGGTCTGGTGTGACTTAATGCCGGAAATGCCGGAAAAAAGGGAACGCATCATAATAACCACTACTCCTTCTAAAATTCGGCTTTAATTGCCGATTGTCATATTTTCTGACTCTCCCTGTCAATGTAAATTTTATGTCCTTAAAAAAATTTTGTTCGTGTTAAATTTATGTGAAGTCATGAACTTGGATAGGTCAAGTTTACTTCAAATATATCGGCAAATGATATTTTTAACTTAAGAAAATTTTTTAAGGCATATGACAAGGTATTATACAACAAAAAAAGTCTAATGAAAACTTTAGCTTGAAAAATTTTTTAATTTTAAATTATAATTTGCAGTAGCAGCTTTCAGTAGAGTTTGAAAAAATTGAGGAGGAGATATTTTTGTACACAATGAAACAAATTTGCAATGCAACGGGTATGACTTACGAGACGCTGAAATTTTACTGCAACATCGGGCTTATTCCGAATGTCAAGCGTGATAAAAATAACCGCCGCATTTTTGACGAGGAGACTTTGAATTGGATTAAAGGATTGCGCTGTTTGAAAAATTGCAATATGAGCCTTGCCGAAATGAAAAGATATCTTGAACTTTGTACAGAAGGCAATGAAACAATTCCTGTACGAAAGGTTATGCTGGCTGAAAAGCAGGAGGAATTGCGAAAAAAAATAGCCGATATTGAGGAGGCAATAGCCTATATCGACTGGAAACAAAATTTTTATAATGACATTTTAAGTGGGGGTAGGTGTTAGGGATTAGGGAACAGGGAACAGGGATTAGGGATTAGGGATTAGATTTTTCTACTCTCTACCCTCTACTCCCTACAATCTAATTATCATAATCGTCGCGATCGTCGTCATAATCGCCAAAAGAGTCTCTGTCGTCACGCGAATAGCCGTCGTAATCGTCGAAGTCATCATCGCGCCTTCTGCCCCTGCGATTTCTAAGATATTCTTGCTCTTCTTCGTCAACTTCGCGCAGATCGTCATCGGACGGCTCATCTTTATCAAGGTTGAAAAAGTCTGCGTCGTCTAAAGGTGAATAGCCGTCATCCTGCACGTCATCATCTGAATAGCCGACGCCTTTTGTAAATTCTTTTTCTAACTTCAAAATATCTTCGTCAGTAGGCGTATTGTCTTTAACAGAAGTAAATTTAACATCAGGCACCAAGCTGGTTAAAGGCGAAAGATTTTCAGCAACAATTTCATCTGCATCAAGTTTATCTGCATCTTCTTTTGGCGGTACCGGTACATCATGCTTGCCGTAATTGCCGACATCAACGTCATTTTCCTTAGCCTTTTCGCGAATGCTGTGATCATCGTCATCATCATCATCGCGAATGATAATTTCTTTTGAATCGCCGCTTAAAACTTTTATGTCAAGACCGATTGATTGCAATTCTTTAATCAAAACTTTAAATGATTCGGGAACGCCTGGTTCAGGGATATTGTTGCCTTTAACAATAGCTTCATAAGCTTTAACACGTCCTACAACGTCGTCCGATTTAACAGTTAAAATTTCTTGCAAAGTATAAGACGCGCCGTAAGCCTCAAGCGCCCAAACTTCCATTTCACCGAAACGTTGACCGCCGAATTGCGCCTTGCCGCCGAGAGGTTGCTGGGTGACCAAGCTGTAAGGACCGGTTGAACGCGCATGAATTTTGTCATCAACAAGGTGGTGAAGTTTCAGCATATAAACGCAGCCGACCGTGACTTCATTTTCAAAAGGCTCGCCGGTACGTCCGTCATACAAAATAGTTTTACCGTTTTCATTAATGCCGGCAAGTCTCATCGTGTTAATAACATCTTCTTCACGCGCACCGTCGAAAACCGGCGTGGCAATATGAAGTCCCGCCGCCTCTGCTTTAGGTATGCCGTACTTGTCAACGTCGTAGCCGAAAAGCTTAAGTCTTTCCGCCGCGTTTTGAGGATTTTCAGCAATTTTTAAGCCGAGTTCACGAACTGCCATGCCCAAGTGCGTTTCCAAAACTTGACCGATATTCATACGCGAAGGCACGCCGAGAGGATTTAACACGATATCAACAGGCGTACCGTCCGGCAGGAAGGGCATATCTTCTTCACGCATAATTCTTGACACGACGCCTTTATTTCCATGACGCCCCGACATTTTGTCGCCTACTGAAATTTTTCTCTTCTGCGCAATGTAAACGCGAACTTGCTTATTTACGCCGGGTGCCATTTCATCGTTTTTATCGCGTGTAAAAGTTTTAACGTCCACAACTTTGCCTGATTCACCATGCGGCACGCGAAGAGAAGTATCCCGAACTTCACGCGCCTTTTCGCCGAAAATTGCACGCAGTAAACGTTCTTCCGCCGTCAATTCAGTTTCACCTTTCGGCGTAACTTTACCTACTAAAATATCGCCAGGTCTTACGTCCGCACCTATGGCAATAACGCCGTCTTCGTCAAGGTTTGTCAATGCATCTTCAGAAACATTGGGAATATCGCGTGTAACTTCTTCAGGTCCCAACTTAGTATCGCGCGCGTCGCATTGGTGTTCATCAATGTGAATTGACGTGTAGATATCGCGCTTGATTAAATTTTCACTAAGCAAGATCGCATCTTCGTAGTTGTAACCTTCCCAAGGCATATAGGCAACAAGAATGTTGTAGCCGAGCGCCAATTCGCCGTTATTGGTGGCGGGACCGTCGGCAATAGGTTGATTGACTTCTACGCGTTCACCTTTTTCTACAAGCGGAATTTGATTAATACAAGTTCCTTGATTGGAGCGCACAAATTTTTGAAGTTTGTATTCATCACGCGGGAAAACGTCAATTCTTATCGTTGAGGTATCTGAACCAATACCTACAACTTTACCGGCACGCTGATTATAAATGACTTCTCCCGTACCTTCGGCAAGTATTCTGTCTTTTTTGACACGGTCATTTTTCGATACATTAAATTTAAAATCTGTCGGCACTAAATATTCATCAAACATCTGCGCAGGTTCGACAACAATTTTTTCGTCGGTAATTTTTTTGACAAGACCGCCGCCTTTTGCGCGGATGATTGTACCGAAATTATCTGCAAGCGGCTGTGAATCTTTTAATACGGCACCTTCCTTGACGCGAATATTTGCGCCTTGAGGAATTTGGTATTCGTCATCATCAACGGCAACTTGAATCATATTATATGCAAAGCTGAAAACAGTACCGTCACGTTTTGAAATAATCTGTCTATCGTCAACCTGCGCGAGTACATCGCCGGCTTTTACGCGAGCGCCTTTTTGAGTAAGCGGCGTGTAATGCGGCGGCAATATGTACCTGTCCATAGGAGAAATTTTAATTTGAATGGAGCTTGAATCAACGTAAGTTACAATACCGGCATTTTCAGCAAGTATCATTACGCCGGAGTCGCAGGCGGCTTTATATTCCATGCCGGTACCTACCAGCGGCGCTTGCGTCTTTAAAAGCGGCACGGCTTGACGTTGCATGTTAGCGCCCATCAATGCGCGGTTGGCGTCGTCATTTTCAAGAAACGGTATCATAGCCGTTGCAATAGAAACTACCTGCTTAGGTGAAACGTCCATGTAGTCAACTCTTTCACGTCTAACCATTGTAGTTTCTTCATTAACACGCGCCGTGACTCTTTCATTAACAAACCAGTCATTTTCGTCAAGCGGTTCATTAGCCTGCGCGATAATCAGCTTTTCTTCTTCGTCCGCCGTAAGGTATCTTACTTCGCCGGTGACACGCTGATTTTCTTTGTCAACCCTTCTGTACGGCGTCTCCATAAAGCCGTAGCGATTGACGCGGGCATAGTTTGAAAGTGAACCGATAAGACCGATATTGGGACCTTCAGGCGTTTCAATGGGACACATTCTGCCGTAGTGAGAATTATGCACGTCACGAACTTCAAAACCTGCGCGTTCACGACTCAAGCCGCCGGGACCAAGTGCAGACAGGCGGCGTTTATGCGTCAATTCAGAAAGCGGATTATGCTGATCCATAAACTGCGACAGTTGCGAAGAGCCGAAAAATTCTTTTATCGCGGCAACAACGGGACGAATATTAATCAAAATTTGCGGCGTGATAATTTCCGAATCTTGAATCGTCATTCTTTCGCGGACAACACGTTCCATGCGTGAAAGACCAATGCGAAATTGATTTTGAAGAAGTTCACCTACACTGCGCACGCGGCGATTTCCCAAATGGTCAATGTCATCAACCGTACCAACGCCGTTCATCAAGTCAATCATGTAGCCTATCGCGCTTACAATATCGGCAACGCAAATAGTACGATTATCCTTTATCGAAAGTTCCGGCGCACAAAGCATTGTCATATCGCCGTTTTCAGTCTTGATTCTTATGGGGATCGGGGTGAAATAGCCTCTGTGAACTTTATCCTGCGTAAGACCGAAAATCGCTTCTTCGCTACTGTCATTTATCGCATCTTCAAGCTTTTTGATATCCTCTTCATCAATGACTTTGTACTTGATAACTGTTTCGCCGGTTTCTTCGTCTACATGCTCTTCAATAGCTTGAATTAAGACTTCGCCGGTTTCAAAGTCTATGATATCCTCTGCCAAAGTCTTGCCGAGAAGACGGCTTTTTAAACCGAGCTTTTTTGTAATTTTGTAGCGTCCGACTGCGGCAAGGTCATAGCGTTTGGGATCGAAGAAAAGCGAATTTAAAAGTTGCTGTGAATTTTCTACCGTAGCAATAGGTTCGCCGGGACGAAGGCGCTTATAAATTTCGCCGAGTGCCTTTGCACGTGTATCAATTTCACTGTCTCTTTCAAGTTCATCACGAATAATGGGGCTGTCGCCGAATAAATCCAAAATTTCTTCGTCAGTTTCAAAACCTATTGCACGCAGGAAGTATGTAACAGGCATTTTGCGCGTACGGTCAATTCTCACGCTTATGCTGTTGGACGAATCTGTTTCAAGTTCAATCCACGCGCCGCGATTTGGTATAACCGTTGCCGTAAAAATTTTTTTACCGGTTTGGTCAATAGTTTCGCCGTAATACGCGCCGGGACTTCTTACAAGCTGACTTACTATGACGCGCTCGGCACCGTTTATGACAAAAGTACCTGTCTGCGTCATTAATGGAAAATCGCCCATAAAAACTTCCTGCTCCTTGACTTCGCCGCCCATTTCGTTATTGACGAGTTGGACGTTTACGCGAATAGGCGCTGAATACGTGCCGTCACGTTCTTTGCATTCGTCAAGCGTATACTTAGGTTCACCCAATTTGAATTTGCCGAAGAAAAGCTTTAAGTTGCCGTTAAAATCACTTATCGGCGAGATGTCTCTTAAAATTTCTTCCAAGCCTTCGCGCAGGAACCATTCATAAGATTTACGCTGAATGTCAAGAAGGTGAGGCATCTCCATAACTTCTTTGATTCTGGCGTAACTGTAGCGTGTCCGCTTGCCAACTCGAACAGGACTAAACATTAACGCAGTCACTCCTCATTTTAGATATTTAAATCCGTAGTGCGTAGAAAATTTTTTACTTTCTCAATCTAAATGTCAAATTATAAAAAAAGCCCGCCTCTGCTTTTAAGCTTAACGCGCCGATATCTGTAATTGTTTTCTATATTCAAAAAAATTCCTCCACTTTTGCGGCAAAAAACCGCCACAGTGACAAAAACCGTAACGGAAATTATAACCATAAGATTTAATGCTGTCAAGAAAAAGATTTTTGCCTGCACGTAACGCGGCTTAATTGACTGCAAAAAAATCTATTGTTAAAATATTAATGAGTAGGGGGTAGAGGGTAGGGGGTAGATAGTAGATAGTATAGAATCTACCCTCTACATTCTATTTTCTACTCTCTAAACAAGGAGTGATTTCTTTTGAAGAAAAAATTTTTAGCGCGTATGCTGACAGCAATGTTAGGTGTCGGCATGCTGACTGCCGGAGTACCGAATATTTCAAGCGATGACTTTATTCCTGTTGCAAGCGCCGCCGTACGTAATGCATATGACATAAATTTTGACGCAAGCAAAGGCGTTGAAAAGACTATGGCTATAAACGGCATTGCGGTTAAATTCGTCGCCTATGAAAATATTGTATATGTAAAAAATCCCGCCAATGTCGAGTCACAATCCCTTAGCATTTACGTACCGGCTGAATATCTGCGCGGCGGCACGGTGAACGGTTACATTGCAAGTACCGCGCCTATTTTTATGCCAAACGGCGTCGGCGGATATATGCCGGGTCCAATTCTTGAGCCCGTTGAAAAAGATAAATTTACCGGCAAGCCCAACGCCTCACTTGTAGCGCTGTCACGCGGCATGGTTGTTGTAGCTCCTGCAATTCGCGGCAGGACGACCGTAACTAACGGCGCTTACGTCGGAAAAGCTCCCGCGTTTATAGTTGACTACAAGGCGGCTGTTCGCTACCTGCGCTACAATAAAAATCGTTTACCTGCAGGCGATACCGAAAAAATTATTTCAAACGGTACATCTGCAGGCGGCGCACTTTCTGCGGCATTGGGAACTATGGGAAATGCGGAGGAGTTCGACGGCTACTTAAAAGAAATTGGTGCGGCTGATGAACGCGATGATATTTTTGCGTCAAGCGTCTACTGTCCGATAACCAATCTTGAAAATGCCGATAAAGCCTACGAATGGATTTTTTCCGGCGTCAATACATACTACCCCGCAATGTGGCAGATTGAAGATTGGAAGGCTCGCGGCGTTTACAAAGGCAAGGACAACGGTAAACCCGCGCAGGTTGATTCTAACAGTGCCAATAATCCCATTGCGTCAAGTGAACCGGTTGATATGACGGCGGACGAAATTAAAATTTCAAAGACGTTGCGTGACGCCTTCCCCGATTACGTCAACAGTTTACGTTTAGTCGATTATGAAAACAAACCTTTAACGCTTGACCAAAACGGCAACGGTACTTTCAAAGACTACATTAAATCTGTGTATATCAGCTCCGCGCAAATGGCGCTTATTCATGGGCAAGACCTTTCCAAAACAACGTGGATTTATATGAAAAACGGCAAAGTCATTGACGTGGATTTAGACGCCTACCCTTCCGCTGTGACGCGTATGAAAGCCGCGCCCGCCTTTGACAAAATGGATTTAAGCTCTGCAGAAAATGACGAGTTCGGTACAGCCGCAAATAAGCCGCGTCATTTTTCAGATATTGTTCAAAAAAATTTCGGCGGTCCTATGGCTGAATCCGAACAAATAAGATTGATGAATCCGCTGAATTTTATCGGACGTAACGGCGTTAAGACTGCAAAATATTTCAGAATACGTCATGGCGCGGCTGATAGAGATACGGCGCTTGCCATTCCCGCGATTTTGGCATTGAAGTTGCAAGAGGGCGGCGCTGAAGTAAACTTTTTCGCACCTTGGGGACAGGGACACGGCGGCGATTACGACCTTGACGAACTCTTTAATTGGATTGATTCAATTTGTAGGTAGCTGTTAGCT
>CAJOKY010000101.1 GCA_905235425.1 uncultured Selenomonadaceae bacterium | reverse complement strand
GCCGTTGACATAAATAAATCTGCCGGTCTTAATGTTGAGCATTCCCAAAAATACCGTGACAAACATCATCTCTTCGTTGCCTTGACAAAGTTGATTATTGGCACGCGTCATAACTTCGGCAAAATCTTCCACATGGTTTATTTCTGCGTCATCATTCATGAAGACGGCAAAATTTTTCAAAATGGTTTTTGAAATGACCATAAACAATGAAGCAGGAATACCTTTGCCGGAAACGTCAGCTATCGTCACAACAAGGTGATCCTCGTCCAAAAGGTAGAAGTCGTAAAAATCGCCGCCTACTTCTTTAGCCGCGTCCATCGTCGCGAAGATATCAAATTCCTTTTTATCGGGATAGGGTGGAAAAATACCTGGTAACATACCGCGTTGAATATCTTTCGCAACGTTTAACTCGGTGGCAATGCGCTCTTTATCGGCAGTGACTTTTTTCAAGTTGTTCATATAATTTTGCAATTCGTCAGTCATTGCGTTGAAACAAACTGCAAGGTGTTCAATTTCGTCACCGGTATTGATATCGGTAATTTTTTTGTCAAGGTTACCGCCGGCAATTTCTCGCACGTTGTCGGAAAGTTGAAGAATGGGTTTAACAAAACGCGCTGAAAGTTTATTGCTGAAGTAAATGAAAACGCCTAAGAGTATCGCCAAAAGAAATACGGCGATTGAAAACATAATGGTATATTCGTGACTCAACTTGTCTTGAAAGTCATTAATTTTATCTGCAAAGTACGTTTGGCTCTGTTCGACAGAATTTAAAATTTCCTCTTCGCGAATCAGCGTGGCAAAACTCCAACCTATTGACGGCATAGGTGCAAAGGCTATGTAGTAATCTTCGCCGTTTATTTTAACTAGATTTACGCCGCGTTCACCTGCAACCATGCTTTTAACAGTATCGGCAAGCGCCGTATTTTTATCGTGGCGAAGATCTGGCGCATCTTCCTTAGCGGCAAAAATCCCGTCTTTCTGCGCGGAAATGATAACCTGTCCTTTGTTGTTTAAAACAAAACTGAAACCGCGCTCACCGATACCCGTTTGAACTACGGCTTTGTTGATATCGGCATTGGACATGTCAAGTCCCACAACGCCGGCAAAACCATTCGCGTCATAATACGGCGCACTGCAACCTACAACTTGATATAAAAGCCCGTTTTCGTCAACGTCAATATCTGCATATACGTCCGAGAAAAGCGGTTTATTTGCCTCCTGCGCGGCTTGATACCAAGGACGTAAACGCGGGTCGTAGTTATAAATTTCGTCGTCAATTATCGGGCTGTAATCAACGCCGGGCAAAATACCGCTGCAAAGAAAGTATCCGTTTTTTGAACCGACGTAAAACGAACTTTTATAATTTACATAAGATTTGGCAAGCGGTACAAGGTAGTCACGAATGTTTGACGCAATTTCAATTTCATAGCGCAGAGCGGCATTTACTCCTTGCTCACGAAGTGCGGGGCTGTAAATTATATACGTTTCAGCTTTACCGATCCTTTCATAGCGCGGGTCGGGCAAAGTACGCGGCGAATAATTTTGAGGATTGGACGCAATTTCTGTCATTGTCTCAGACAAATTAATAACGTCCTGCATCATCAATTTCATATCGTGATCAATGTATTCTGCGCGAGATTCTACCAATACACCCAAAGTTTCGGTTAATTGTTTTGTCAGCAAGTTCTGCGTATATTTTGCGCCCGATTCGCCGAAATCCGTACCCATTTCCGATACATCTGCGCGAATTTCAAAAAGACCATACAAGGCAATGACACTTAATACCAAAAAAGATAAAATACCCGCCGCTAAAACAAGGACGAGTACTTTTTTGTGAATGTCAAGTTTAAATTTCATCTTTGCACCGTAGTTTAAAATAACTTTTTAAGGCGCAGGACGTTTTGTCCGTCTTTATGTTCGTAGCTTATTTCGTCAACATTTTTTTTGACAAGAAAAATACCAAGTCCGCCTATTGCGCGTTCTTCCACGCCCAAACTGGTATCGGGGTCTTCATGCTCCAAAGGATTGTAGGGCATACCGGAATCAATGAACGTAACGACAACGGCGCGAGGATTCTCTTGAAACTCTTTTTGAACAGTGCAGTTGCCTTCTTTAGGTGTGTATGCGTAATTCGCAACGTTTACGAAAAGTTCTTCAATAACCAATTCCATTTGCATGATGATTTTTGGCTTACAGTTCATTTCTTCAAGTGATTCAATAATGAATTCGGTTACCTTTTCCAAATTTTCTACTTTAGCTTCAATTATAAGCTGTTCCATTGCAGACTCCACTATTTCTCAATGTTCATAAGATCGGCAAATCCCGTCATTTCCAAAACTTCCATAACGGCATCGGCTACGTTGCGAATTTTCATGCTGCCCTGTTTATTCATGCGTTTTTGTGCAGTAAGCAAGACACGCAGACCGGCAGAGGCAACGTATTCTAAGCCTTTGAAATCAAAAATTAAATCTTTCACGCCGCTGAGTGACGCGTTAAGCTCGTTTGTAAGCTCCACCGCGTTTGAGGCGTCGAGTCTGCCTGAAATTTTCAACGTCAATGTTGTGCCGTTCAATTCCTTTTTAATTTCCATAAAAAAATCCTCCTTGTGAGTAGTTAGTAAGTAGTGAGTAGTGAGTAGTTAGTAGTTTAATCGCTAACAGCTAAAAGCTAATCGCTAATGACTAAAAGCTAATAGCTAACAGCTAATGGCTAATTAATTTTTCGCGCAATCATAACATCTAAACAATGGCGGTGTGGAATATCCGTGCTGTCACAATCAAAATAAATCTCTTGCATCATCTCAAATTGCCAATCGCAACCGTAATAGCCAAAAAGCTCCGCCGTATTAAAGTAATATGCATTTTCTGACCAATCCGGCGCCGTATCGATAAAACTCTTTTGAACAAAGGCATTCATTACGTTTAAGCCGCCGACTTTAGTACGATCTTGAATCATTTTGAAAATGCGCGAACGTTCTTGCGGCGGTACAAACTGCAGGACGCCGCTGGAATAAATTATGTCAAAATCTTTTTCAATGTTGTACGTCAGTAAATCTGCGCGGAAAAAGTTCACGTCAACGCCGAAATCATTGGCAAGTTCTTTACTGTTTTCAATGGCAGTTTCTGTAATATCAAAGGCAGATACAAGATAACCGTTTCTTGCAAAAAAAATAGCCGCTTGCCCGTCTCCGCAACCTATATCTAAAAGATTTTTCTGTCCAATAGGCGGAAGAAGTCCCAAAACTTCACGTTCCATTTTACGCGTTGCAAAGTTCCAATTAAAAAAAGTATTCTTGTACTTTTCTTCATACTGCGCGATTTTCAAATTTTCAGCCTGATATCCGAAAAGCGCATCAACGGTAATGCCGAAAAACGCCGCAAGTCTGGGTAACATATCGACATCGGGGCGGCTTTGACCGTTTTCCCAGCGCGAAACAGACTGCGGAGTTATGCCCAATTTTTCTGCCAACATCTCTTGCGTCATTCCCAACGCCTTACGTGATCTGTAAATTCTTGTTGCCAAAATGCCTGTGTCTTTGTTTTCGTCTCTCAATCTTATCTCTCCTTAGAAAATTAGTTTAATGAACTGTTTTAAATAAACTTCGACATTTGCACCAATACTTAATGCTCCAAAATTTGTAAACGACATTACGCACAACAGGGCATAGGGTACAAAGATTTAAGGCGTAACATTCCCTAAACTACAGATTATCCCCAAATTATAAATTGTCCTCCAGTTTTAAAATTATATCCCGCAATTCGGCGGCGCGTTCAAATTCCATGACGCGTGACGCCTCTTTCATCTGCGCGGTTAAACTTTTGACTAAATTGCGGCGTTGACTTGCTGTCAACTTCTTCAAAATTTCGCTTACAGACTTAGTTTTAGTTTTTTCGGTTTTCTTAAGCGGCAATTCTATAAGCGGCGCAACAGGCTTTTCAATGGTTTTCGGCGTTATGTGATTTTTAGCGTTGTACGCCTTTTGAATACTGCGCCTTCTTTCTGTTTCATCCATTGCACGCCGCATTGAATCAGTCACGTTGTCGGCGTAGAGAATAACTTTACCATGAACATTTCTTGCCGCGCGACCTATCGTTTGTATGAGTGAAGTTGTCGAGCGCAGAAAACCTTCTTTGTCAGCGTCAAGAATCGCTATAAGCGAAACTTCCGGCATATCCAAGCCTTCACGAAGAAGATTTATTCCAACAAGTACATCGAATTTGCCTAAGCGCAAATCGTGAATAATTTCCGCGCGTTCAATAGTAACCACGTCTGAATGTAGATATTTTACACTAATTCCCGCGCCTTGCAAGTAATCTGTCAATTCTTCTGCAAATTTTTTTGTCAAAGTCGTTATCAAAACACGTTCATTTAAGTTTACACGTTTATGAATTTCAGAAATTAGATCGTCCATTTGATTTTCCAACGGTCGCACTTCAACCTCAGGATCAAGCAAGCCGGTAGGACGAATTATTTGCTCTGCCACTTGTCCCGCAGTTTGCATTTCATATTCTGCAGGTGTCGCCGATACATAAATCATCTGTCCCACTTTCTCATTGAACTCGTCAAAATTCAATGGGCGATTGTCAGTCGCGCTTGGAAGGCGGAACCCGTTTTCAATCAAAGATATTTTTCGTGACTTATCCCCTGTGTACATTGCGCGTACTTGCGGCAAGGTTACGTGAGATTCGTCAATCACTGTCAAAAATTTTTTTGGAAAATAATCTATCAGCGTGTACGGCGGCTCACCTGCACTTCTACCCGTTAAATGCCGCGAATAATTTTCTATGCCGGAGCAGTATCCCATTTCCGCAATAGATTCAAGGTCAAAATTGGTACGCTGTTCAATCCTCTGTGCCTCAATTAATTTGCCTTTCGACGTGAAATAATTAACCTGTTCACGAAGTTCAGCGCGAATATCTTTTTCAGCGCGCTCCATGTCGTCAACGTCTGCCACGTAATGTGACGCGGGGAATATAAAAATTTCGTCACGTACGCCGATATTTTTTCCTGTCAACGTTTCAAACTCGGTAAGCCGCTCTACTTCGTCGCCGAAAAGTTCAATTCTAAGTGCACGCCCGTTGTAACCGGCAGGTGTCACCTCGATAACGTCGCCGCGTACACGAAATTTGCCGCGTTCAATTATTACGTCATTTCTTTCATAGCGAATTGATACAAGCCTGCTTAAAATTTCTTCACGCGGGATAATTTGTCCTTTGAAAAGGTGCATTAACATTTTAGAATAATTTTCCGGCGAACCCAAGCCGTAAATGCAAGAGACGCTGGCAACTATGATAACGTCATTTCTTTCAAACAAACTGCATGTCGCCGCGTGGCGCATTTGGTCAATTTCATCATTAATCGACGCGTCCTTTTCAATGTACGTATCCGTCGCGGGAAGGTACGCTTCCGGCTGATAGTAGTCGTAGTAGCTGACAAAGTAGCCGACGTAATTTTCAGGAAAAAAGCTTTTAAATTCTGCGGCAAGCTGCGCGGCTAAGGTTTTATTATGCGCAATGACAAGAGTCGGCAGTTGAACCTTTTCGATAACTTTTGCAACGGTATAGGTTTTGCCGGTACCTGTTGCGCCGAGTAAAACCTGCGCGGCAAGTCCGTCATTAATTCCCTCTGCAAGTTTGTCAATCGCCTGCGGTTGGTCGCCGGTAGGATTGAACGGCGCGATAACTTTAAATTTTTTGTTCAACATACTCCGTACCTAAATATTTTTCAATCGGCGGCAAAGGTAAACCCCAATTAAAATTATTACACTTTCAAAAAATGTCCGCGTTATCCAAGTGTGTACTACGTAGTCCGGTACGGAAGTTAAGCTCAATAGTGAATTCCAATCGACGCCGCCCATTAGTTTAGAAATTGTACCGTTCAAAATAAAAGACATCCAAAAAAATATTCCGATCGTCATAAACAGCGCCGATACAAACGGTATTGCCATTTTATTTGACTCAATCATAACGTAGACGCATACTATTACAGGTAAAACTAAAATGTAAAACTCGTTGTAGAAAGAGTAACACCAAAACGTTAATGCGATACACGCAGGGAAAAATTTAAACACGCTGATTTTACATTCGCTTAAAAGTTTATGTCCAATGCATACGTAAATTATTCCCGCCAACATACTCAGTCCCACTGCCAAATGGTGATCGGACGCCGTAAACAATGTGAATATTCCCGCGTAACTTTTATCTCCTCCTGCGCCCGTTGCTAAAAATTCCGTCAACAAAACGGACGGACCGGTTTTCGTTATAAAGGATACAATTAACCACGCCGATATGTCAATCGCCGCCGCGATGAAAAGTATTTTAAATCGTCGCATAAGCAGAAGCGTCAAGCAGAATATCAATGCAAGTTGCGGCTTGACCATTGCAAAGGCTAAAAGTATTCCCGACAATTTCGGATACTTTTCGTGACAAAAAGCAATTAAAATCAGCATGCAACAAATTATGCTACTGGCATTGCCGGTATTTTTCAGCGGTATCAGCAATGAGAATGAAAATATTGCAAGCAGTACCGAAGTCCAAGCCAATTTTTTTGACAAATTTTTGAACGTCTGAAAAATAATTATCGCCGTCGCCAACAAAAATATCACGTTGAGAACGATGAAATAAATTTCTGCAGGTTCAAGTGGGGCATTAGTTGCGCGATAAGCGCCAAGTGCCTTTTGGAATGAATTTTGCGCATCCGGTATGAATGCCGCCATACTCATTGCCAAAAATCCGGCGTAAAATAAATTGCCGAGTAACAAGCCGTACGGCGTTGTACCCCAATCTTTAGGTATTGAGCCTAACTCTTCGACGGCAGGAACTTTTACACCAATCAGCGGGTAAGGATCTATGCCGCGCAGAGCGTAGGCGCACAATTTCCACTGTCCCAAAAAATCTTGATACATATGTGGAATGTTAAACCAACCAATTATCCAAGCCAAAATATTTATTCCGACCAACACAATCAGTGCAAGATTAATTTTATTTATTAGAATCGCCCTCCAAAATCTTCACGAACTTTTTCACGTCGCAATAATCCACGCCGGCATTTTTCGCGCAAGCTCCGTCTCTGTCGTCGCGGTCGCCTATGTATAAAATTTCTTCGCGATTGAGTTTTAAAAGCCCTATAATATTTTTAAGCCCTGCAGGATTTGGTTTCATACATTTTATTAAATCATCGTCGCTCCAAAATGCATACTCCGGCACGAAGTCCAGCGCCTTAATTTTTTCTGCAACGGGATTATCCGAGTAAATTACAATCGTCACGCCGCGCAGTTTTGCAGATTTTATCGCCGCGATTAATTTTTTGCGCTGAAAAGTTTTTATAAAAATCTTCGGCTTTTCAATCATCCACATCTGCACCACGTCTAAAATTTCTTGTACCGACATATTATAGCGTTGACTTAAAATTTCAAGTTGCCGCTGATAAAAATCCGCCGAATCTGCCGCCAATAAATTTTCCCTTAGTCGCCGATACTCCCGCAACATAAAAAGTTCTTTCCAACGATGCGGATGCGGCATGTAATAAAGCACGAGCCACGCTGCCATAGAAATTCGCAATGGCAACTGATAAAATAACGTGCCGTCAAAATCCAATATCCACGCTTTGTAATCAAAAAATTTTTTCATAAATTTATAAGTTTTAAGTCAGTCAGAACGTTAAGTTGCGGAATGTCAAAAAACATTAACGCCGTGAATATCACCGCAACAAAAAAACAGTACGCCATTAGGTATTTTTCGCGATATAACTTTTCAGGTTTCTGTACTGCCGAATCTTTTTCATAAGACAGCCAAAAATAATAGCAGAAAAGTCCTATCAAAAACGGCATGAGTAACACCAACCAAAAATATGCCCACAAAAAATACTGAACACATTGCGTAGAAAAATGCACTCGTCAACAAAGATTGTTCCGAATAACTTTGAAAAGATTTTCTGTACTTGCCGGCTAAACTCGGATCTCCAATCATACGGTATTCGGCGTAGCGTTTTATCGCCATAAGAAACGCGCCAAGCATCCAATAGCCGATAACTATACTGATAGGCGGCAATAAAGGGGGTTCCGTAGCGTTAAACACGATAAACCAGCCTAACAGCAGGCGAATCATATTGTTAATTGATTCTGTCAGCACGTCGAGAATAAAAATATCTTTCGTACGAAGAGGTTTAACGTTGTAGGCGATGCCCATTAGCCAAAGCCATACCAACATCATAAGGAAATAAAAATTTATCAGATAACCGATAAAAAATCCCGCGCAGGTTAAGACGCCCCATAATATCCAAACTACGCTGCCTTTTACGTCTTCAGTTACGACGCTGCGATTTTTCTTAGTTGGGTGAAATTTATCAAATTCCGCATCGAGCCACTCATTTATGACATAGTTGGCGGAGGCAATAAGACTTACCGCAAAAAAAGCTATTACCAAATTACTGACATATTCCGAAAGTATTTTTTCATTTATTAAAAGGTCTGCAAAAAAAAATCCCGGCAATATGAAAAGTTGTTTAATCCAATGATCCAAACGCATTATGCGAATATACTTATTCAAAAGTCAAATCACCTTTCTTTAGCTTGTAGCTGATAGCTTAGTCACATTTAAAATTCATAAGTTCGGGATAGAGATCGCCGATTGAGTGAGAAAGTTCCTCTTTCGGCTTAAGTAAATCTATAACCGGTTGCATGGTCTTTTGAAAAGCCTCGTCGTCCTGCATAAGTGTAAGAATAGCAGCGGTATTTGCCGCGTCTGCAAGCGCCGTATGTTGAGTGCCTTCAAAATTTCTGTTCATGGCTCCTACTGCGTGCTTTAACGCCAAATTGCTGTGCAAGCCTATTTTGTCGTCAAATTCTTTTTGTATGTCAATCCACTGCTGTTCCATTCTTTCAGAATCAAATTCCGGCAGTTTGTATGAACATTCGGAGCGTAGTTGCTTGATATCGGAAGGACTCCACGAATACAGCATCATATCCCAAGTACCTATCCAAGCAAAAAAATTTTTAAATTCTTCGGCGAAATTTTTTTTGTCGGCAACCATCTCATTTGTAATGCCGGTAAGTTTGGTTATGTGTTTATTAATTTCGCAAAACTGCGGCTTAACGTAACATTGAAAATCGTCAATCGGCTGATAATTTTCGTCAAGCTTTACCGCGCCAAATTCTATAACTTCATCGATAATAAATTTCCGCACTTCCTTCATACTGCGGACGATAGGATTCATTTCCAAATCAATGACTATATGAATCAAGTAAAAATCCTCCCGTAATATTAAAATAAAATCTGCCGAACATTTAAGATTGTCTTAAAAATTATTTGTGCGGTTTAATTCCTGCCACTTTCATAATCATTTTTTCAAATGTCTTAAAAACTTCTGCGCGAGTTTGAGTATTACCCTGAGCCTTAGCATACTCATAAAACATATTCATTGCATCATGAATATTATCTGACATCGGCAAGCCATTTGACCATTTATGACCGCCCTTGTAAGGATTTTTATGCATGTTATCACCGCCTTAAATTATTTATATTAAAATTTTAACTCATATGTCGAAATTATTCAACCGCTTTTAAAATGTATCGATGCAAAAAAAAGAAGGTCTGACTTTGAGTCGGAACCTTGTAATTTTTTGTATGTCAACTACCGCACGCTAAAAGCGGGGATTTATCGGCGATTTTTAGTGATAAAATTTATCTTATTTTACAATTACCAATTCATATTCGCGCGTGCCGAGACCGATTTTTTCCGCGTGTTCCAACGTTTCTTTCCAATGAACATTGGGATTGCTGTCCAAGAAACAATCATGATGATGTTGCCAATCGGGTTTTGCAAGATTATCACCGAGCTGACTGTTGGCAACCGGCGTAGCTTTTTGGCAGGCGTCAACGCATGCTTGATCTATTGCAACGGGATCGAATGACGCGAACATACCGATATTTGGCAAAATCGGCGCGTCATTTTCACCGTGACAATCGCAATTAGGCGAAATATCCATTGCAAGGTTTACATGGAAACAAGGGCGATCTTGACATACTGCCTGCGCGTACTCCGCCATTTTTCTATCAAGAATATTTCCCGCGTCCCACTGTTCATTGCTTATGGCGTCGAATGCACAAGCGCCGATACAACGTCCGCAACCTTTACAAATATCGTGATTAATATGCGCCTTTTTATTTTCGTAAGTTATCGCGCCGGAGCCGCACTCTTTTGCACAGCGTTGACAGCCGCGACAAAGTTCCTCGTTGACTACAACTTTACCGGAAGAATGTTGTTCCATTTTACCTGCGCGACTGCCGCTGCCCATACCGATATTTTTTACAGCGCCGCCGAATCCCGTCATTTCGTGACCTTTGAAGTGGGCGAGACTGATAAAAACATCTGCGTCCATAATCGCGCGACCGATTTTCGCCGTTTGTAAAACTTCAGCGTTTTTAATCGGCACTTCAACTTCATCAGTGCCGCGCAAGCCGTCAGCAATAATTATGTGGCAACCGGTAGTTGTGGTGTTAAAGCCGTTCAAATTGGCGCAAGTCATATGTTCAAGCGCGTGTTTGCGACTGCCGGGATAAAGCGTATTACAGTCAGTCAAAAACGGAAAACCGCCTTGCTCCTTGACGATATCGGCGATAACTTTTGCATATTGAGGACGAAGAAAAGCCATGTTGCCGAGTTCGCCGAAGTGCATTTTTATTGCAACAAATTTGCCTTCCATATTAATATTTTTAATGCCGGCTTTTATGCAAAGCTTTTTGAGTTTTTCAAGCAGATTTGTACCGACTTTTACACGAAAATCTGTGAAATAGACTTTTGATTTTTCCATGTTAAAGCTCTCCTATATTTTTTATTTATAATTTTTATTTTAGGCTTTATTTCTTCCAAAAAATTTTATTCCCTGCAAAAAAAGTTAATCATACTTTTTCTTTGACGCAAAAGAAACGTCCTTGTGCGCCTCTCCTACTGCCACGTTTCCCCATCATTGCAACTTTTACAAAATCCGCTACAAAAAAATCCTATTCCCTGCAAAAAAAACGTTAATCATACTTTTTCTTTGACGCAAAAGCAACGTCCTTGTGCGCCTCTTCTACTGCCACGTTTCCCCATAATTGCAACTTTTTCAAAATACGCTACAAAAAAATCCTATTCCCTGCAAAAAAAACGTTAATCATACTTTTTCTTTGAC